>JAVEVM010000024.1:0-11457 GCA_034005055.1 Desulforhabdus sp.
CTCGATTTCCACCGGTACGTGACCCCACAGGTGGGACTGCCCACTCTGAAAGATATCCTAGCCGAGTTGGCCAAACCCGGCCGAGATCCTCGTGAAACCTTCGAGCCGTACTCTTTTGCCGACGGTGTCGAGTCGATTCAGGATCTGCAGGTCGGCATGAAGCTCCCGGGGATCGTCACCAATGTGACCGCTTTTGGAGCTTTCGTGGATATTGGAGTTCACCGGGACGGGTTGGTTCATTTGAGTGAAATGGCGGATCGTTTCGTGAAAGATCCCAGGGACGTGGTGCACGTCCATCAGCACGTCACGGTGACCGTTTTGGAGGTGGATCTGGAGAGAAAGCGAATATCACTTTCCATGAAGGTATCTTCCCGGGACGGTGTCACCACAAAGCAATCCGATGCCGTTCCGCATCGAGATGCTAAGAAGCGCGAGAGCAAAAGATCTGCGCAGCCCAACAAGAAAGGATTCAACAATCCCTTTGCCGAGCTATTGAAGCACTAGACTCTCATTTCCCCACGCAACCGCTTCGATCTCTAATCTACCGATTTAATGCTACTCCTGAATCGCTCTTATACTCTTAAATGCACAGAAAAATACTGTCTTTTGCTCATTGCGCCACGGTCGGCAGGTGGTTTTTTTTAGCATATAAAGTTGAATACGTGAGGCACTTGTGGGGCCGGTCGGTGGTGCCCACGAGCGATAATTTCCAAAGTTTCCGTTTTCCACGAAACATCGGAACATGAGCCTTACAGGAGGCTTTTCTATGGAGGAGATATGAAAATGTTTTTGATGAATATAGTGGCATTGATGATCTTTTCCGTGATGCTGATGGCCGTGCTCTTGATCCCGCTGCTTCATGCGGTCGGCGCCTATGATGAAAAGAGGAAGGCAGGCGGCAGGCGGGAGAAGAAGTATTCGGTTCTGTTCGATACGGATGAACAACCCAGGTTTAGGGGGTAGAGATCAAAGGTAAGACCTCGAACAGCGAACCGATATTAGCGGATGCTTACCGATCCCGATCGGCTGCTGATTCAAGGCCTCGAGTTATGTCGCTGCCAAAAGTTTGCGGATGAATAGTCAGGTTCGGCTTTATTCCAGCCATCAACTGACCGATACGGTCGATCTGGTCGATCTCTTCAACCTCCAGAGTTTCCATGATACGTCCGTTGAACAGCACGATGATTCGATCCGAGAGGGCCAGAGCCTCGTTGAGATCCCCGGTAATCAATAATACACCGGCTTCTTTTCGGGCCTTAAGCAGGACCTTCCAGATGTCTTCAGTGGCTCCGATGTCGAGGCCCTGGGTCGGCTGCTCCGCCACAATCAGCCGCGGACGACGGTAAAATTCCCGGGCAAGAACCATTTTCTGCAGGTTGCCGCCCGAAAGATGCCTGGCTAAAGCCATCGGATCGGGCGGCTGTACGTCGAATTCTGCAATAAGCTGCCTGGTTTTTTCCGCTGCCTTCCCTGTGAGCAGCCACGGACCCTTGGAAAAACCCTGGCGGGTTGTCAGCAGAAAATTCTCCAGAAGATTCATATCCAGGCAGGCGGCCAGTCCTCGCCGATCCTCCGGGATATAGATCATATTTCCATCCCAGCTTTGCTTTGCGTAAAACTGGTCCCAGTCTTCACCCAGAATCTTCACGGTGCCCGATTCGGGCTTCCTCAAGCCACAGATTGTTTCCACCAGAGGCTTTTGTCCGTTGCCGGCGACGCCGACAATTCCCAAAATCTCTCCGTGGCGAACCTGCAGATGGATGTCATGGAGCTCGTTGGTGCTGAGGCCTTCAACCCGCAGGACAATTTGGCGGAGCTCCATCGGTTCTTTTTCGACCTGCAGAAGCACTTCCCTGCCCACCATTTTGTGAGCCAGATCCGCTTTGGAGGCCACCTCTTCGGCACCCATCTCAGCTACGATGGTGCCCTTGCGCAGGATGGCCACTTCATCGGCAATCTCCATCACCTCGTCTAACTTGTGGCTGATAAAAACGATCGCCTTGCCTTGGGAGGCCATTTGCTTGAAGGCCTCGAACAATTGCTGCGTTTCAACTGGAGTGAGAACTGCTGTGGGCTCGTCGAAAATCAGGAGCCGATTTTGACGGTAAAGCAGCTTCAAAATCTCCACCCGCTGTCTTTCCCCCATGGAGAGCTCGGAAATTTTGGCCGTCGGGTGTACGGAAAGCCCGTACTTTTGGGCCAGATCGGCCACCTCTTGATTGAGTCTTCGGGGCGACAGCCAGATCTTTTCGGCCTGTCCCAGGAGGACGTTTTCCGCCACGCTCATGGCATCAACCAGCATGAAATGCTGATATACCATACCGATGCCGAGTTGATGGGCGGTTCGGGTGGAATCGATAGAGGCCGCAGATCCCTCTACTAAGATGCGCCCCTGATCCGGTTGCAGGCGCCCGGCAAGGATGCTCATCAGGGTGCTCTTACCGGCGCCGTTTTCACCCAGCAAGGCCTTAATCCTGCCTGCATGGATATCCAGGTTAATGTCCCGGTTGGCTTTTATAGAGCCGAAGGATTTACTAATCTTTTCCAGACGAATAAGCGGCGATCTTGAAGACGCCATGAGTTGTCCTATCGATTTCCGACTATGGGTTGAACGTACTGGAATTCGGCATCCCAGGGGAAGAGTATCCAGGTGTCCTGACTGACTTCGGTGATATAGGTGTCCACTAACGGTCGCCCCTGCGGCTTGGCGTAAACCGTGGCAAAATGAGCTTTGGGCAGCATTTCCCGCACAGTTTTTGCCGTCTTGCCGGTATCGACCAAATCGTCAAGCAACAACCATCCTTCCCCATCCATGTGCACCGGCTTGAGGATCTCGATTTCCCCGCGCTGATCCTGCCAGTCGTAGCTGCTGACGCACACCGTATCGATCAGACGAATGTCCAGCTCGCGGGCAACGATTGCAGCCGGCACCAGACCGCCCCGGGTTATGGCAATAATCCCTTTAAAGTAGTCATATTCCAGGAGTCTCCAGGCAAGAGCCCGGGAATCCCGGTGCAGTTGTTCCCAGGAAATGGGATAAGTTCTGTTGTAAGGTTCCTTTTTGAGTGTCATGAGAGACTCCTATGAAACAGCATGGAGCGTGGAGCACGGAGCATGGAGCTAAAAGCTTTCATCTCCATGCTCCGCATGACGGGCCAAACATGCCGGCTTCCAAGGCGAATCTTAAAGCACGATGCCGAATTGTCCAAGTTCCTTGTCCTCGGAATAACCCCTGAAATATATCGCCACTCCTTTCTCCACCCTCCATGCTCCATGCTCCATGCTCGAAGCTCGAAGCTCGATGCTATCAATCCGGCGGTTCTATATTCACGCCCAGCGCAGCCGGCGCTCCAATGCCGCGGCCTCTCCAGGAGGAAAAGACCAACACCGCGATGGTCAGCGCATACGGCAGCATCAACAGAAGCGATGACGGCAGGTGGGTTCCAGCCGCCTGCAATCTGAACTGAAACGCCATCACGCCGCCGTACAGGTATGCTCCGAGCATGGCGCGCCATGGCCGCCAGAAGGCGAAGATCACGAGAGCAACGGCTATCCAGCCACGCCCCGCAGAAAGTCCGGTGGTCCACAAGTGAGTGTAGGCCAAGGATAGGTAGGCTCCACCAAAGCCCACCAATGAGCCGCCGGCCAGAACACCGATCCAGCGGTAGCCGGCAATGGGCAAGCCGGCTGCCAGCGCAGATTCGGGATTTTCCCCCACCGACCTCAGCGCCAGGCCCCAGCGAGTGAAGCCAAGGTAAATCCACAAGCAAAGCGGCAGCAGATACGATAGATACACCAGCACATCCTGGGTGAACAGAACGGGTCCAAACAGCGGAATCCGAGATAAAAACGGAACGGCGTAAACATGAAACCCGGTCACGCTCTGACCGTCAAAAGGGGTTCCCAAGTAGTTGGCCAATCCGGTACCCATAATTGTCAGGGCGAGGCCGGATACCACCTGATTCCCCTGAAGCCCGAGGCACACCAGGCCGTGCACTCCGGCCAGCAGAGCACCAAACAGACCGCCGGCCAAAAATCCCAGAACCGGATCGCCGGTCATCCTCGCAGTGAGAAAGCCGGCCAGCGCCCCCACCAGCATCATGCCTTCGACACCAAGATTCAGTACACCCGCCCGCTCTGTTAGAATTTCACCGAGCGTCGCATACAAAATCGGGGTGCCCGACTGAATGGTTGCCGCCAAAATGGGAACCACCACTTCGATGGTCATGCCGTTCCTCTCCTCCATGCAAATCGGTAGCTGGAGAAAAAGCGACCGGCCAAAACGGTGAGCAAAATCAGCCCTTCCATGATCTGGCCGAAAGCGGCCGGCACCTGCAAGTCAAGTTGCAGAATCTCCAGACCGACTCGCAGTCCGGCCAGCAAAAAGGAAACGACGGCAATCGATAAAGGGTTCAGCCGGGCCAGCCAGGCCACTACGATTGCCGTGTAGCCGTAGCCTGCAACGATGCTCGGCTGCAGTCGATTCAAATGGGCCGAAGCCTCGAGAAAGCCGGCCCATCCGCTCAGAACACCGCCTGAAACCAGCACCAAAACCACTAATCGATCATAGGCAATCCGTGCGTAAACGGCTGCCCGAGGGTTTTCGCCGCTTGCCTGAAGCTCAAACCCCAGTCGGGTAAATCGCAGCACAATCCAGCACGCTAAGCCGGCTCCGATACAGATGAGAATTCCCCAATGGAGACGAGTGTTGCCGATTAGCCCGACCACTGCACCGGGGGGAAAATTGCGTGTCATGGGGAAGCCGAAGCTGGCTGGGTCCTTCCAAGGGCCGTAGACCAGGTAATCGAGAAAGAGGATGCCGATGTAGTTGAGCATCAAGGTGACGATGATTTCGTTGGCACGCAGCCGGACTTTGAGAAGTCCTGGAATCAGCCCCCACAGTCCGCCGGCAGCCGAGGAGCCGAGCAGCATGGCGGGCAACAGAAGATACCAGGGAAGCTCCGGAAACGTCAACGCCGTCCAGGTCGCCCCCAGTGCGCCCAAAGCATATTGGCCTTCAGCGCCGATATTCCATATCTGCAGGCGAAAAGCGATCGCTACTCCAAGAGAGCACAAGAAAATCGGCACCGCCTTGATCAGACAATCCTCGATAGCCCAGACGGAGAAATAAGCCGACTTGATCAAGAGCAGCATCGCAGCCACGGCCGGCTTGCCTTGAATGGCCAGGAAAGCAGCGCCAATCCCAAGCGAAACCGCGACCGCGGCGAAAAAAATAAGCGGGGCGCTCCATCCAGGGGGCTCATACCTTTTGTGGACACACAACCGGATCATAGCAAAAAGCTCATCAAGGCAAACCGGTCTTCTCCCGTCGGCTGAACAGGTATGATCGCATCGTCGGGGCTGCGACATCCGCAGCCAGATTCGGATCTCGAAATCCGACTCCCATCACGTCGTACCTCGCCACTGTTGGACCGCACACTCCGGCGCTTGCGCAGCGTGACTACGAAACAATAAAGGAATTCAAATTCACAGGCTCATCGAGCATTAGTGGGATATGCTCCTGACCCAGCCACTTGGTTGGTTCAAGTCTCCGACTTGAACCAACCTGAATCCCGCTAATCGGCGAAGAGCCAATTCTCGAGCTACTCCAATGTTCCCACCACTCCCTCGACAAAGTATTTCATGTTTAACAATTCTTCGTCGGTTGGAGCTTTGCCGGCGGGAGCTCGGATTTCCCCCGCTTGATCTTTGATGGGCCCTGCAAACGGATTAGCCGTTCCGGCTATGATTTCTTGTTTTTTGGCCAGCACCTGCTGCCGGACATTTTCCGGTACCATAGGGCCGAAAGGAGCCAGATCAACGATTCCTTCCTTCATTCCATACCAGATGGAGCTGCTCTTCCAGGTGCCCTGTCGGACCTCCTCGACGATCTGTTTGTAAAGAGGAGCCCAGTTCCAGACAGGCGCCGTAAGGTGGGCTTTCGGAGCAAAGGCGGCCATATCGGTATTGTAGCCGACCGAATAAACGCCTTTTTCCTGCGCCGCTTCCTGCGCAGCAGGAGAATCCTGATGTTGAGCGATCACATCGGCCCCCACGTCGAGAAGGCTCTTGGCCGCCTCTTTCTCCGTAGCCGGGTCATACCAGGTCTTGGTCCAAACCACTCGCACCTGGGCATCGGGATTGACCGCCCGGGCGCCGAGGGCAAAAGCATTGATGCCGCGAATCACTTCGGGAATGGGGAAGGCGGCAACGTAGCCGAGGATGTTGGATTTGGTCATAGCGCCTGCCACCATGCCCGACAGGTACCGCGGCTGATAAATGCGGCCGAAATAATTGCCCATATTTTCAGCCAGTTTAAAGCCTGAGCAATGTTCGAAGACAATGTCCGGGAATTTTTCGGCCACCTTCAGCATCGGATCCATGTAACCGAAGCTGGTGCCGAAAATAACATCGTAGCCTTTGCGAGCCATATTCAGAAATACCCGCTCCGAATCAGGTCCTTCGTGAACCGCCTCCACATACGAGGTCTTCACGCCGTCTATCGCTTCCAATTCTTTGCGTGCCACATCATGCGCATAGGACCAACCGGCGTTACCGATCGGCGATACATAGACAAAGCCCACCTGTATTTCTTTTGTCTCGGCAGAGGCAATAGCACATCCCAGCACAAGTACCCATAACGCCACAAAGACCATTGATTTTCGCACGCCTGTACCTCCATGTCCCAGTGTCAGTTAAATGAAAAGCCCGCCATTTAAAACCTCGCATAACGGATAATGCTGAAAAAATCAATTGTTGGATCGATCGGCTGCAACCGAGCAGAGAGGAGATGCCGTTCTGCGCAGTGTGGCGCTTGCTTTTCCCTGTTCCTGTACCCCAAATCTAAATCTTTATTCTTCCTATGGCTTGCATGCGATCTGAGGTTTCTCTGCAGAAATGTTGCACTCCATTCATCGGCGCTGGACCTTCAAAAACGCACGTGCATGTGGGCCGTTGGCATTTCCACCCCTGGTCCTTATTATGAAACTGTGAAGTTCGAAGAGCTCAACATCTATGATTTTCACTTGATACATGAAGGAGAATGCGATGCTTGACGCTCAAGTAATAGAGAGTTTCGCAGCGAGCCTGCGCGGTACCCTGATTCAGCCCGGCGATGCCGGCTACGATGCAGCGCGCCGCATATATAATGCCATGATCGATAAACGTCCTCGCTTGATCGCGCAATGCGCCGATGTAGCCGATGTCATAAATGCCGTTAACTTCGGCCGCAAGCACAAACTGGTAATCGCTGTTCGCGGTGGGGGCCATAATGGGCCTGGTCTGAGCCTATGTGATGATGGGCTGGTCATAGATCTTTCGCTCATGAGAGGCATTCGGGTCGACCCCGCTTTGCACACCGTGCGGGTGGAGCCCGGTTGCCGGTGGGGCGATGTGGATCATGCGACTCATGCCTTTGGGCTGGCCGCGGTGAGTGGTGTCATCTCGACCACTGGGGTCGGCGGCCTCACCCTGGGCGGCGGTCACGGTTATCTCACGCGCAAGTACGGGCTGACGATTGATAATTTACTCGGTGTCGATATGGTGCTGGCCGACGGTCGTTTTGTGAAGGCGAGCGAAAGAGAGAATGCGGATCTCTTTTGGGCTGTTCGTGGGGGTGGAGGCAATTTTGGCATAGTCACCTCCTTTCTCTTCCGGCTCCATCCGGTGAGCATGGTTTATGCCGGGCCGACACTGTGGCCAATGGAGCAGGCTGCAGAGGTCCTGCGCTGGTATCGCCGGTTCTCCGTCGAGACGGACGAGGATCTCTACGGTTTCTTTACCTTTCTGACCGTGCCTCCGGTGCCGCTTTTTCCGGAGAGTCTGCATGGCAGAAAAATGTGTGGCGTAGTGTGGTGCTATCTCGGACCGCAGGATCTGCTGAAGCAGGCATTTCAGCCGGTCCATGACTTCAGTTCACCGCTGTTCGAGCATCTGCAGCCGATGCACTACCCGGTGATGCAAAGCATGTTCGACGGTCTGTACCCGCCGGGCCTTCAGTGGTACTGGAAAGGCGATTTTGTGAAAGAGCTGAGCGATGAGGCCATCTCTCTTCACGTGCGGCACGGCTCTGAGCTGCCGACAGCCCTTTCCACCATGCATCTTTACCCGGTGGATGGAGCGGTGCATCGGGTTGGCAGGAATGATACCGCATTCAGCTATCGCGACTGTCATTGGTCTGAGGTGATCGTTGCCGTCGATCCGGACCCCGCCAATAATGAGCGTATGATTGCATGGGCGCGCGACTATTGGGAAGCGCTGCATTCATACTCGGCAGGAGGAGCATATGTGAATTTCATGATGGAAGAAGGTCCTGGACGTATCCTGGCAACATACCGCGACAGCTACGACCGGTTGGTGGAAGTGAAGAGAAGGTATGACCCTGACAACCTGTTTCGAAGAAATCAGAACATCAGCCCGGATGGAGTATGAGGATGGTAGAGCCCTGTCCGTTGTTCATTGAGCTAAAAGGCGGCAGAGCCGGAAAGCGGATTGTCGGCAGGAGACAATTGTACTGGCACCAGTGAATTCAAACGCAAGGAGATCAAGAGGTGAACACTCTGGAAGCCATCGGCACGCGAAGAAGCATACGCAAGTACACCAATCAGCCCGTTTCGCCGGATCTGATCAAAGAACTGCTTTCGGCTGCCATGAGTGCTCCCTCGGCGGGCAATCAGCAGCCGTGGCAGTTTGTTGTGATTGATCGGCGCGAAATCCTCGGGCAGGCTCCAAATATCAATCCCAATGCGGCCATGTGCCGCCAGGCCGCTGTTGCAATACTCATCTGTGGGGACACCAGTCTGGAGAAATTTCCCGGCTTTTGGGTTCAGGATTGCTCGGCAGCTACTCAGAACCTCCTATTGGCGGCTCATGAAAAAGGCCTGGGTGCGGTCTGGACCGGTATTTACCCCATGGAAGATCGAGTGCGCGGCTTTCGAGAATTGCTCAGCCTGCCGCAACAGATCATTCCACTGGCGCTGGTGGCGGTCGGGCATCCTGCGCAGCTGCTCGGACCGGAGAACCGATATCGGGAAGACCGTATTCACCACAATGCCTGGTGAAAGGGTCAAACCTTCCCTGATCTGCTGGATCACTCCTTAGACGGCTTTGCCCGTAAGGCATCTTCGATTTCACGGTTGGCCCGTTCCAAGGCCTCCCACACCTGCCTTACGGGAAAAGCGAGAGACCATTCCTGAGGTTTAGTCGTGTGCGCCTCGCCTTCGCCCGTAAACCGGTAAAAATGCACCACGCAGCCCCGGTATTCCTCATCGTCTCCATTCCAGCGCACAAAATTGCCCGGGAAAATACCGGCAATCTTCCATCCGCCCGTAATGCACCAGCTCTGAGTGATCTCATGCCAGGTTTCACAAAACGTGGTGAGGTATTCCGCTCCCGAGCTGTAAGAGATCTTTCGCGTTATTCGACGCAGCTCATCGGTGATAGCCTGATTGCGGTAATCGGGATGCGTGGCCGCAAACGTGTATTCGACCTGCAGGTTTTTCTCGTACTTGGTGAGAAGCGTTGCTGAAACCACTTCGGCTTTGTCCAATTCTTCGACCACAGTCATGCAGTATACTTTTTTGCCTGCGTCCAGATCCCAAGTATCTTCCAGGGCCACAAGCTTTTCGTACTCCGCAGGATCGAGCAAAAACTCATGGGGCGACCCGTAAATCTCGGGATAGGAGAGGCGCCAAAAAGCAGCCGCCGATTGGATCAATTGCCGCCGCAGGGGCCTCACCTGGAATCGTCCGTGAAGAAAGGGCGCCGAATCAAAACGATGCCACGTGATTTGTTTCTTGGATACCGGGCGCGTGCGACAAGTTGAAGCCATTTTTTTATAGGGCTTTGATCGTTGCATATCGATTGTCATAGTTTGATCTCCTAATCGTCGTCGTTCGTCGTTCCGGATGAATCAGGCCCGCTCTCGGGAAGTCTTCCGATCACCGTACCGCTCTCAGAAAGCTCATGCCGAAAAGTTATACTTGTAATATCAATGGATTGCAAATAGAAGCTGCTAACAGCGAGCGAGCAATACACCGGCCTGCAGCATTTAGCGAAAAATGCGTACAAGATCGAATGTTGGATTGACGATCGAAGTGGCTGCAGCTTGCCCCCATTCCTCTATTCCGGAAACCTCATGAACCGGCTTCCATCCAGACTGTAAGGAATATCAAGTCAACTTGGGAGGCTTTTCCGGGGAAGAAATCCGCATTTCCGGATAAGATTTTCGCGACAAACCAGTTTTCCCACCAGAGTTGCACTCATGGTTACGTACAAGTAGTTAATTTTATTAATGTTAGATCAATGTGAATGTTCTGGCATTTTTCTTGCTAGCAAAATATCGATGACTTTGATGGTTGTTTTTCCGGTTTCCTAAGCAGAGCCGACAGCCGCCTGAGGCAAGAAAGTTAGCTAGGGATGAATATAATTCTGTATCGTGAAAATGGCGACGACATGGCAGCACATCTTCAGATGATGGTTGAGAAGACGTGCCAGCAAGAGAACCTGGAGCTCTATTCAGAGCTTGAAGATCTCGGCCGGCGTCTCAGGCAGCCTCTCGACTCGACTGAAACCATTGCCGTTCTTGTGCCGGCCGACGGGGAGCAGTTGGCACATGTGGTCTCCTTTGCCGAGCTCCTCGATACTATCAGGATTATCCTGGTCCTGCCCGATCAGAGTGCGGCAACCATTGCCATGGGACACCGGCTGCGCCCCCGATTCTTGAGTTACCGGAAAGGCGATTGCGGTGACGTGGCTGCGGTGTTGGAAAAAATGATCCGTCTCGGCATTGCAGGGCAGGACGGAAAAGTGGGATTTCTGCAGCGACGGAGAAGTCGCTACAGGTAGAGAGCCGTTCTGTTTGGTGACTATGTTACGTCCTATTCCGACGATACGACCGGTTTCAGCAACGCTCTTGCCTTCAGAACTCAGTAGAACTGCTCGTGCCCTGTTAACCAAACCTTCCAGCAGATTCTGCAAAAATGTTTAGGGACATTCTATTGTGTGGAGCTGTGCGCAGCAGAAAAGAAGGAGTAAGGAATGAAGAGAACTAAAGTCTTGGTGGTGATCGGTATAGTGCTTGGTCTTTCTTGGGGAATTGGCTTTGCTGGTGAAAAGGCGCCGCAGAAAGTGGTGGATTTGGCCAGTGCCGAGCTCGTCGCTTTGGGTACGGACCCGGTAATCGTGGAAGCGGTTAAAGCTGAGAACGCCAAAGGGAAAGATCTTGATCAAATCAAAGCAATGGATGAGAAGTGGCAGGCCACGGCCGGGGTGGCAGATTTCATGCAAGCCCTGATGGACAACGACTGCGGCAAGTACCTGAAAAGTAAACAGGAATCGGCGCCTTACTATGTAGAGATTTTTGTGATGGACAATCAGGGTGCACTCGTCGCCTTGACCGATAAGACTTCCGATTACTGGCAGGGAGACGAGGCCAAGTTCACGGAATCTTATAAGGAC
>JAVEVM010000876.1:0-2543 GCA_034005055.1 Desulforhabdus sp.
TCTCGCAACGCTAACGGGATCGCGATTTCTTGTTCTGCTTGTCTGCGCTTATGCGATGTCTTGTTCTGGGCGTCGTGTTGTGTCATGCAAAAAGGGGAGCTCATTTGCAGTTTTTGGACTTGGTGAGTTTTTGTTAGTTTTGAAGGCGGCCAGATCCTGGCCACGAGCATTAAATCAACAGGAGGCGAGAATGTCCGACAATCTGAGTATTAATTTGAGCTCAAGTGAGCTGCCCGAGGCGTGGTACAATATTCAACCAGATCTGCCCGCTCCGCTTGCACCGCCGCTCAATCCCAAAACGGGCAACCCGATCAAGCCCGAGGAATTGGCACCCATTTTTCCCATGGAGCTGATCAAACAGGAAGTCAGTCAGGAGCGCTGGATAGATATTCCCGATGCGGTCCGAGATGTTTACCGGCTGTGGCGGCCCACTCCGCTGCGGCGGGCCATGAATCTGGAGAAGGCTCTGGGAACACCGGCTCGCATTTACTACAAAGACGAGAGCGTCAGTCCTCCCGGAAGTCACAAGCCCAATACCGCGGTTGCCCAAGCTTACTACAACAAAGAAGCAGGCATCAAGCGACTTGCCACCGAAACCGGAGCCGGCCAGTGGGGCAGCGCATTGAGCTTCGCCTGTAAGCTGGTCGGCCTCAAGTGCACCGTCTATATGGTTAAAGTAAGTTATTATCAAAAGCCCTTCAGGAAATCGTTGATGCATATCTGGGGAGGCGAAGTATATCCTTCTCCCAGCGATCGAACTCAGGCGGGACGCGCCATGCTTGCGCAAAATCCGGAGACCAACGGCAGCTTGGGAATGGCCATTTCGGAAGCGGTGGAAGATGCTGCCACTCATGACGATACCAATTATTCGTTGGGAAGTGTTTTGAACCACGTCGTGATGCATCAGACAGTCCTCGGCCTCGAGACCAAGAAACAGCTGCAACTGGCTGGAGAAAAGCCCGACATATTAATAGGGTGCGTTGGCGGAGGCAGCAACTTTGCCGGTTTCTGCTTTCCGTTTATTCCCGATAAGCTGAGCGGCAAGCTCGATTGTGAAATCATCGGGGTTGAGCCCACCTCCTGTCCGACCCTCACCAAGGGACTCTATCGTTACGATTTCGGCGATACGGTCGGGCTCACTCCGCTGCTGCTCATGCACACCCTGGGCCATTCCTTTGAACCCCCGGGCATACATGCCGGAGGCCTGCGCTACCATGGCGACTCTCCTCTGCTTAGCCTGCTGGTCGACAAAAAGGTCATCAACGCCGTTGCCTATCCGCAGAATCCGTGCTTTAAAGCGGCTGTGCTTTTTGCCAATACCGAGGGAACCGTTCCTGCACCGGAAACGAGCCACGCCATCAAGGCTGCGATCGATGAAGCCTTGAAATGCAAGGAAACCGGGGAGAAAAAATGCATTGTGTTTAACTTCAGCGGACACGGCCATTTCGATCTCAACTCCTACGACGCCTACCTGGAGGGAAAGCTGGAAAATTACGAATATCCGGAGGAGAAGATTCGCGCAGCATTGGAGCAGCTGCCCAAGTTTCCAACCGGCGTGTAGTCATGCAGCCGCTTTGGGGTGAGAGCCACGCATCGCAAACCCAAAGATGCGGCTAGCACCCAGATTCGCCAGGGGGATTGAACAGCAGGCCGGGTTGAAGTCCGAAGCGCGGCAATAGAGGTATCGGGTGCTTCGCTCCGCTCAATGCAACCTGCTTCGAAACTTGAACGCCATGGTGGGCGGACGAGCCCCGGTTTGCCAAGGCGACTCAGGTGAGTTATAAATGTATTTTGAAAAGTCACAGGGCACGATAATCGTGCCCTTATCATCTTAAAGATCCATAAAAGCAATGATTCTCTAGAAGAGGTTTGCCGTAAAAGCATATGATCGGCGTGTTACTGAAAAAAATCTTTGGCAGTCAAAATGAGCGCAACCTCAAACGAATCGCTCCCGTTGTCGATGCCATCAATGAATTGGAGCCGCAGATACGCAGGCTTAGTGATGTTCAGTTGCAGGCCAAAACAGGCGAATTCCGCCAGCGTCTGGCCAATGGAGAACCGCTGGACGATCTGCTGCCGGAAGCATTTGCGGTCGCCCGGGAAGCTGCGGTGCGAACATTGGGTATGCGCCCCTTTGACGTGCAGTTGATCGGCGGGGTGGTTCTGCATCAAGGCCGAATCGCGGAAATGAAAACCGGTGAGGGCAAAACCCTGGTGGCGACCATGCCGGTGTATCTCAATGCCTTGACCGGTAGAGGCGTGCATGTAGTGACGGTCAACGACTACCTGGCCACCCGCGACAGTGAGTGGATGGGAAGAGTCTACCGATTCCTGGGTCTGGATGTGGGATGCATTGTTCATGGACTGGATGACTCCCAGCGCAAACAAGCCTACAATGCCGATGTAACCTACGGCACCAACAATGAATACGGCTTTGACTATCTGCGCGACAATATGAAGTTTCGCCTTGATGATGTGGTGCAGCGCGATCTTCATTACGCCATTGTGGACGAGGTGGACAGCATCCTGATCGATGAGGCCCG
>JAVEVM010000877.1:0-2543 GCA_034005055.1 Desulforhabdus sp.
AACCAGCCATTTTGCCTCGTATCTGTTGCCGAGCTTATCTGCGATTCCACCTGGAAACATTATTTACATAACCTCTAGGTCAGCGGTTATTGGAGAGTGCGTCGCATAACTCCGAACTTGGCGTTGGCCTGAAGCTTCAAAATTTCGTCGGGATCACCGGCTATATCGTATTTGTAGAGCAGCGCAGTATCCTCTCTTGTTCCCTGCCGGTGGATCGCTTCTGCAAATAACCTGAATCGTTCAATAGATGGTTTCTGGGAAAGCCATCCGTCTAAAATGCACAGATATCGTGCATGGTCATCCTGCCTCCGTTCGAACTCCTCTGCCCAATGATGAAGATGCCCATCTGAATGCTTTCCCTGTTGCTCGATCCAGTCCAGTCCCTCAAATAGATCCTTATCACTAGGGAAATGGACGCGGCCGAGTCGCTCGACATATTCTTGTTTTTCCTTTGCCACTTTTGGCAGCAAGGCCCTGCGACGGTCGAACTCAGGCTGCAAATGTTTTCCCCCCCATTCGCTATAACCTCGACGTTGGCAGAGTTCCGCCATATCTATTAGCACATGGTCACTGAGCCTTGTCAGGTAGGGCAGTAGCACTTCCAGATGCCGAAACTCCAAGCGCTCGTTCAATCCTGAAGTCATGAATCCGAATAAAAAATTGATATGTTCGAATGGATCGACATTATCAGGGTAGCCCTTGATTGCGTCAGTTGCCAGTGCAATGCATTTCGACGACCCAATATAGAGAGCAGCTTGCACAAAACGCCGAGAAAACTTCAAGTGCTCCCAGTGCTCCACAAGAAGAGATTCTGCCTGACTCGGTGGGATATCACGGAGCAGATCTGCCAGCATGTAATGTGCATTGGTCGCGCCTCCGGTATAGTCGGTAGGCGACACATCTCTTAATTTGAGAAGGGCATCACCCAGGAGATCGGTGAATTGCTCCGTCCAAATTTTGCCGATAACACGGAACCAATGATTATCACTTGAAATAAGTGGCTTGATCAATGGTCCCGCAGAAAGATCCCCAAGGATCGCACGGCGCCTCAATACAGTTTTGAACTGGGGATGATTGGCCGATATGGAGCGGAGGGTCTCCAGATTATCCATAGCGCTTACCCAAAATTGGAAAGCTGTTTCTCTGAGTTGGGGATCGACCGTTTGTGATTCCCAACAGTCACGAATTACTTGTATTGCCTCTGGGGGTAGGCGCTTGCCACTCCTCTCTCTGGTGGGGTCCCACTGGTCTCTTACGTGGATTATGAAAGGTGAGATGCCGCCAGATCCTTTGAGCTTGCTTTCGACCTCGGCTGCTTCTTCAATAAGAAACATGACCGCTAGAGGGTGGTCAAGATGTTGTAGCGTGAAGGTGATCGGCCAGCGGAGGGCTTCTTTGGATCTTGCTTGTTCTATCAGGTAGCGCAGCACTTGTTCAGATATTCCTCGCGGAACAGCAAATCGGAGTTCCTCAGCAATTTCTGTTCGGTCCGAAACGGTATGGTCTGTGTTATCATCAGGCAACTTGGCCCACGCTTCCAGTAATCCATCCAGAATATCTGCTGGATTACTGGTTGCACAGCGAAGGCCGGCCCAAAGGGCAGGTAGCAGGACATTGGCTTTATCCTTTGCACGATCCCAAGCGGTTTTGACGGAAGTGGCCAATGAGCCATCTGCAATGAATCCTGCGAGGATGAAGAGTCCGCGTCTGTCGTCGTCCGAAAGATCTGGCTGAAGCAACAACTCGATACTATCTTTGATAAGTCGTTCTTTGTGTCGATGAAAAGCCCTGCTCAGGATGGCATCCAGCCAGCGGTCATTTACTGAGGGTGCAAACCAGCGCGTGTCGGAAAACTCGATAATTGCAGCGGAAACATCGCCATTTGCCAGCCTTGCTCTGGCGAGGAGCCGATGGCGCCCGAGCGATTCGGTGATTTTGAGCAAACGCGGTGAATCTATTTCCTCGAGGAGCCGATAGGACTCAAAGAGGAGAGTTGGCGGCGTACTTTTATCCTTGGATGCTGCTTCAAGCCACTGTTTTGCAGCCATTGCCATACGATCAGCGGTGTCGCGCGGCAGAACAGGAAGAAAACGGAGAGATGCAATTAACGCAAGTGGCGCATTCAATCGAACCCAGGTCAGAAGGTCATCCGATGGTTGATGAAAAGCTAGCGCCCTTCCAAGATATGATGCATAGAATGGATCAGCAAGAACGTCTGCGTTCATTGTCCATTCGGTGAGTATTACCTGCATTGCACGTACAAGGAAATGTTCGAGGATACGATCATGGCGAAACTCAAAATGATTCTCACCGCTCCGGCTGTTTATCCGGCAAATCTTTCCCAAGCGACATAATTCCCTTATCGCATCTACATCGGCAGATCGATCTGTCTGCAACCACTGTTGTAGCCCCTCCCCGGGTGGATACAAATTCCGCCGTATAAGCATGTGTGTCGCAAGACTTGATAAAGCCTGCTCATATTCGCATTCGAGATGCCCGGCCTGAGATGTTGCCGCTTCTTGCTCTGCGACTTTTACGAAGCG
>JAVEVM010000878.1:0-2542 GCA_034005055.1 Desulforhabdus sp.
AAGGCCCGTTGCAGCAGTGCCGGTATTTCGTGAAGGGGCCGCTGATCGTGAATATTCCAATCATTCTGATAAGTGATGGAAAGAGGAATGCCGCGACGATCCAGCATCTGTACCTTGCCGATGGGGAAAGCGCCGGGGCTGAGGCTGTCCGGCAGAGGCCGAAGAACTTGCCGTGTCTTCCAGACCATAAAGCCGGAAAGCATGATGATGCAGGCGACACACCCCAGGAGCCCTTTTTGCCAGGGAAGGTCTGAAGGCAATCGCACCTGGTTTTTTTCCCAGCCCATGAAGCCCTCGCAGTCTCAAAGCTCACATTACAACGTTCAAACTTCATATAAAATGTTAAACTGGTGCGGTATTGGAGAAAAATTATATACCATTCCTGAAGAAAGGAGCTAGCGATGGCGGTAAAGAAGATTCTAATGATCGTAGGGGATTTTGTTGAAGACTAGGTGTTGGGATCCAGAATTGAGCCGTAGCCTGATTGTCCGAATATTGGCTCAATCGTTGCTCTTCTCACTTGCTATTCAACTGGGATAACTCTCTACAGGAAAGGAGTAAAACGGAGCCCATGCATGGGATGCATTACGAGGGTATGATCATTCGGCCTCCCAGTGAGGCCAACAGCATTCTTTTACAGGTCACAGTGGGTTGTTCGCACAACAAGTGCACCTTTTGCGGCACCTATAAAGGCGTTCGCTTCAAGATCAAGGATGAAGCTCTTATCGCCAGAGATATTCGCTATGCGGCGGAGAACTTTCCTTTCTTGCGGCGCCTGTTCATTACCGATGGAGACGCGCTCATATTGCCGCAAGCCAAGCTGAAAGCAATTCTTTCCAGAATAAAAGATGAAATGCCATGGATTCAGAGGGTTGGGCTGTATGGCAACGCCAAGAGCATTATGCGGAAAACCTCCGCCGAGTTTGAGGAATTGCGCGCTCTGGATCTGGGCATCGTGTATCTTGGTCTGGAAAGTGGCGACGCCCAAGTCTTGCAGGAAATCAGGAAAGGGGTTTCTCCGCAGCGCATGGTTGAAGCTGGACAGCGGGTTCGTGAAGTGGGAATAAAGCTTTCCGTTACGGCTTTGCTGGGGATTGCGGGGCTGGAGCGCTCCCTGTTGCACGCTCGCGCCACCGGTGAAGTATTGACGGCTATGGACCCGAATTATGTTGGGGTGCTGACCCTCATGGTGTTGCCCAACACGGAACTGGGGGAAAAGGTAAGAACCGGGCAATTTCAACTTCTACAGCTTCCGGAACTGCTGCAGGAATTGCGCGAAATGCTTCAACACACTCAAATGTCCCGCGGCCTGTTCCTTTCTAATCATGCGTCCAACTATTTGGCGTTAAAAGTTAGAATGCCTGCGGAGAAAGAAAAGGCCCTGGAGCACATCGATAAAGCTCTGGGGGGTAGAATCGATTTGAGACCCGAGTGGGCGAGAGCTCTATAGGGGCGGCATACAGTCCGAGCCAGTAAGCGTCAGTACTGGCCCCATTTTAATTTGGTGCGAAGAATCTCAAAGTAATCGATACTCGGTGTTTTGATCAGCTGCAAAGGATTGACGGCGGCGGAAATGAAAAACGTGTCGGAAGGAGCCAATTGGCATCCCACCTGACCGTCGCAGGTGAGGGTCACATCCTTGATGCGTTCTCCCAATTCAACCTCGATGACCACCTCTGACGGAAGGATGATGGGACGATTGGTTAAGGTGAATGGGCAAATGGGAGTCAAAATAGTGGAACGGGCAGTAGGATAAACAATTGGCCCGCCCGCCGAGAGATTATAAGCGGTGGAGCCGGTAGGAGTGGCAAAGATGAGTCCGTCTGCCCGATAATGAGTCAGGTAACGGCCGTCGATATTAATTTTCACGTCTACGATTCGGGCCAGGGCACCCTTGTTAATAACTACATCATTTAGAACACTCTGACGGAAGATTTCTTTTCCATCGCGCTGAGTGATCACTTGCAGGCGCATTCGCTCTTCAATTTCGTAGTGGCCGTTCAGGATCTCCTGAAGTTCGCGATAACAGGATTCCTTGGTGATCTCGGTCAAAAATCCCAAACCGCCGAGATTAACTCCAATAACGGGGGTAGAGCGATCTTCGAGAAATCGTGCCACACTGAGAAAAGTGCCGTCTCCTCCAAGCACAACGGCGACTTCAGCGGATCGGGGGATTTCGATCTTCTGATAACCGCAAGCCACATCTGAATCGTCGATGTTCTGTGAACAGAAGACTTGGATCTGTTGCTGCTCGAACCATACCTTGAGCTCTCTTGCCAGAGTCTTGGCGTCCGGGCGTGATCTCTTATAAATAATGGCAACGTGTTGCATCGATATCCTCCAAAGGCCCAGGATTCGAATCATAGGCAAACATCGGAAAAATGCAATGAAAAAGGTTTGTAAAACGGCCATGGTTGAATTAAATTACACTTTTCAATTGAATCGGGCGATAAAGTTTATAAAGGGGCATCTGTTGCACCGATAGTATGGTACTTAATTTGAGCTGGATGGGTGATAGTTTGCGCGGATACAAGGAAAAGCT
>JAVEVM010000879.1:0-2539 GCA_034005055.1 Desulforhabdus sp.
ATCCGCCTGGTATGGCTGAACGATTATCGATTGGAATCAGAGCTGGAAGGCATCAACCTGCTGATCCAGAATTGGGACAAACCGGGCACCATAGGCTTTATCGGCTCGACTCTCGGAAATTATGAGGTAAACATAGCCAACATGCATCTTGCGAGAACGCCTGAAAGAGACAGGGCCATCGCCATCATTCGGTTGGATAACGAGGCTCCGTCGGAAGCTCTGGAGGCCCTGCAGAAGCACCCTAACATCATTTCAGTTCAGCAAGTGATGCTCTAAAAAGTTGGCCCCGCTTAACTGGAGGGGGGTAGTTAAGCAGGGCCAGGAGGGGTTAGGAGAAGGCGACATTGTGTCAACCTCAAAAACAAGCTAATCACGCAGTTTCCGAATTCAAGATTCGACAAGTATAATTTTTGCTCCTGTCCAATCTCTCCTCAGCGGCCGTCGCGCTAGATTTTTATCTCACGAATCCAATCGAAAGGATCAACCTTTTCACCGTATTGAATGGAAACGATTTCATCGTAAATCCGCTGGGACCATTCTCCTACTCCGCCATCCTGAATCTGATGGGGTTGCCCTTTATAGCTGATCTCACCCACTGGTGAAATTACGGCGGCTGTGCCGGTGCCGAATATCTCTTTGATGTTTCCGGATTTTATATTCTCAATCACCTCGGTTATAGTGATCAGCCTTTCAGTCACCTTGATGCCCCAGTGGCGAGCCAGTTGGATCACTGAGTCCCTGGTTACGCCGGGAAGAATGGAGCCGGTGAGGGGGGGAGTAACCAGCTCATCGTCAATTCGGAAGAAGATATTCATCGTACCGACTTCTTCCACATATTGGCGTTCTATGCCATCGAGCCACAACACCTGGGTAAAGCCTTTTTTCTTGGCCGCTTCCGCCGCATAGAGGCTGGCGGCGTAATTGGCCATTGTCTTGGCCTCGCCCACGCCTCCCCGCACTGCGCGGATAAATTCGTCGGAAACATAGATCTTGATCGGGTTGAAGCCTTCGGCATAATAGGCGGCAACCGGGCCGGTTATGATGAAATAGAGGTATTCGTTGGCAGGACGAACGCCCAAGGCCGGTTCGCTGGCAATCATAGTCGGCCGGATATAAAGGGATGAGCCAACGCTGTGTGGGATCCAGTCCACATCCAACCTCAGTAGGCTCTCAAAGGCTTTCAACTGCGTTTGTAGATCGATTTCCGGCATGCACATGCGGCGTGCGGAGCGGTTGAACCTTTCCCAGTTCTTTTCCGGTCTAAACAGCAAAATCCTTCCATCGCGGCATCGATAAGCTTTCAATCCTTCAAAGATACCCTGGCCGTAATGCAGCACCATGGCAGCCGGATCCAGACACAGATCCTGGTAAGGCTGTATGCGGCTGTTATGCCAACCCTGACTCGAACGGTAGTCCATCATAAACATATGATCACTGAATGTTTTTCCGAATATCAGCTTGCTCTCGTCCTTTGGTTTCGCACGTCTTTGAGATTGCTCTGCAACCTGCATTTTGATTTCCATCGGTTTCCTCTCCAAAAATAGGTCAGCTAAGAATTAAAGTGTTCTAATGTGATGGACATTCCATCGTCGGCAAGTTTGCGCGTATCAGTTCTATTCCCCACCTTCTGCTGTTGTCAATGATGAGTTGTGATGATGGTCTAATGGGGAAAGCTGATAGTCAATGACAGTTTGTCAGTGTTTATCTTCCGCAAATGGATCAGTCCCTTGTGTTTATGAATGATCATCTTAGCCAGAGGAAGATCGAGTGTTTTGGATGGATCAAGCCGAGTGGTAAAAGGGTAAAAAAAATGCTCTATGTCGTCTTGGGAAACTTGCGCTACCCTGACCACCATTTCCAAGTGAACCGCGTGTTCACCGGGGTAAGTGCGCACCTGCATTTCACCGCCCGGTTGAGAGTAATCGAGTAGTGCTCTGGTCAGGCTTTCGAGCACTTTCTTAAAAAGGATTTGGTCCAGTGAAACCGGGGGCAGGCTGGGTGCCAGGTCCAATTCGAGCTTTATCGAGTATTCGCGGCAAATGTTTTCTTGCTCTCCCATGACCTGCCTGAGAAGGTCGTTGAGGGAGAATCTGTCCCGCACGACTTCAAAAGGCTTCAGATAGGCCAGAGTTTTTTCGAGAATTTTCTCTAATCGTGCCACTTCCTGGACAATGATCTGTACTTTTTCGCGATTGGGATCCATCTCCGGGAGAGACTGGAGCAACCTTCGGGCAAAACCGCCGGCGGCGACAAGGGGATTTCTTATTTCATGTGCCAGGCGAGCAGAAACTTCGCTTAAAGTCCGCAGTTCTTCCGTTTGAATGATTTGTTGCTGGAGACGATGCCGATCGGTGATATTAACCAGAAATCCGTCGACCGTTTCGACATTGCCTTTTTCATCGAGGATGGGCAAAGCGTGTCCCTGAACAAATATGAGCTTGCCATTGACGTGTCGGATGCGGTATTCCGCCTTGAACTCTTTGCCTTCCGCCAGGCAGCGATCCATTAAGGGCCAGATACGGTCGCGGTCTTCCTGCCA
>JAVEVM010000025.1:0-11427 GCA_034005055.1 Desulforhabdus sp.
CATAAAGGGTGAGGGAGAACCTTCGGTTGCTCAGTTCTTCGCGGCTGGTTAAGATGTTTTGCATCATCAGCATGAGTCCGTCGCCCTTCAATCGAACCAATTCGGTGAAATCTCCCTGCCTGGAGAAAATCGGGCCGTGAATGCGTTCCGCCGAAACGGAAGGATCTCTCACGTTCAACGTATCAAGGAGGGCAAGACTTGCCTCCGAGCTGATTTTTTCGAGGGAAGAAGGCGAAGGGATATGTTTCTCTGCAAGGTCCAATAGAACTTGATCTCGATTACTCGTGGAGCTTTCGCTGGTGGACTCCAGCATCACTTCCGGATCGAATTCCCGCGTCGTGACTATTTCCTGCACCGACCTCACGTAGGCTTTCGGGATGCCGGCCACACCGCCCGGCATTTCAAATTTGATTTCTCCTTTTTCCTCCCAATAATAAGGAACTTCTACTGACTTGCCGTCGGTAAGGTTGATCCTGAGCGGCCCGCCGAGGGCGTCTGAAGCCTTCATCCAGCAGCAGGAAAAGACCAGCGCTGTGCAAAACAAATGAATGCATTTGGTGAGCCAGTGCTTCATACTGTTATCCCTTTTTGACTTTGCCTTTGGTTTCGAGTATAGAGGGTTACGTTCGTAATTCCCATCGCGATATTCCAGACCGATAACGGCGGGTTTTCGCGTCCTTAATAACAGATTTTCCTTGATAAGGAGGTAGCAGCACCGCATGGCCATCTTCATTTCCGGTTCTTTAGCTTACGACCGAATCATGGACTTTCCCGGCCATTTTGCAGATCATATTTTACCTGATAAAATCCACGTGCTCAACGTCTGCTTCAATATTAACGCTCTGGTGGAAAAATTCGGTGGTACTGCGGGAAACATAGCATACACGCTGGCCGCTCTCGGCGAAAAGCCATACATCGTCGCCACCTCTGGGGATGATTTCGATAACTATGAGGAGTGGCTCAACAAATCTCAGCTGCCAATGGCTTGGATAAAGAGGATCTCCGGAGTTCTAACTGCCGGCGCCTATATTACGACCGATCTGGATGATAATCAAATCACTGCCTTCAATCCAGGCGCCATGGCCTATGAAGCGGATTTGCCGAGTTTGGACCGAGGCGAAAAAGAAGCTGTCGTGCACATCGCGCCCGGCAACAAAAAGGACATGATGTCTTTTGCCGAAATGGCGCGGACAGCAGGGGTACCATATTTCTTTGATCCTGGACAGAGTCTCAATATTTGGCAAAGGGAGGAGTTGCGGCAATCTGTCTCGGGCGCACTCTGCTTTATTTCAAACGATTATGAATTATCCCTCTTTCTGCAAATGACCGGCTGGTCTATGGCAACCCTGTATAAACAGGTCCAGGTCATTATTACGACTCGCGGTCCCGAGGGAAGCATACTTGACATTCAAGGCGACAAGTTGCTTATCCCGGTAACACCCGTTCGCGAAGTCTGCGATCCCACCGGGGCCGGAGATGCCTACCGGGCAGGTCTGCTCAAAGGATGGACGATGAGAATGGATTGGGAAACGTGCTGCCAGATGGGTAGTGTTGCGGCTACTTACGCAGTGGAGCATTACGGTACGCAGGAGCACAGTCTGGACTGGCGGGAGTTCTGTCGTCGCTATGAAGCGCAGTTCGGCTCACTCGCTTGCTGAACCACATCTCCCGGAAGGCTTGCCAGCTCAGGTATGCGCGCCTGTTCGCATCGAGTATCGATAAGGCGGTGCCGGGCTTATTCTCTGCCCCTATTCCTGTGATCAGTAGTTGTCGAAATTTTCCATCGAATCGGAAAATGCCATTTTCCTTTGCGAGAAATTAACCACCCAGGACGCAATGTTTGCCCGAGTGAGCGGTAACGGAAGCCGGGAGAACATAGATGAGAGGCTGTAAAATTCCTTGTACATTCTCATGACCTGATTCTCCAACTGCTCGGGGGAACAGTTTTTGGGCTCTATATAACAGTTCATACCGGTCCATCGACCCATGTTGTCGGCATCAAGGATGCGCTTCTCTTTTTCCATGCGCTCGTACAGCGGGGTGCCTTTGTGCGGCGTGAGTATATTGAAGTAGGCGGCAGGCACCTGATTGCGCCGCAAAAACTCGAGCGTTCCGTCAAAGACTGTGGGCTTTTCTGCGTCATGGCCAAAAATTAAGTTGAGTGAATAGCTGATTCCCATCTTGCGCAATATGGTCAGACTTTCCTCATACTGACTTGCCTTGTTGGCCTTCTTGTTCATCCCGTTGAGCGTATCCTGGTCGATGCTTTCCATTCCCAGGTTCACATGCAAAAGGCCGCTCCTCTTAGCCAACTGCATAAATTCTCGATTGGTGCACAAATCCATGGACCATAACGCTGACCAATGGAGCTTGAGGGGGATCAGGGCCTCCATGAGCTCCAGGGTGTGTGATCTCTTGCCGGCAAAATTGCTGTCGGCAAAGAACACGTTGCGTGCCTTGCTTCTGCGGATCTCTTCTATTACTTCATCTGTTGGGCGATATCGATATTTTTGGCCGAGGTAGAAGCGTTCGGAGCAAAAATCGCAGCTGAACGGGCAGCCTCGCGATGTTTGCACTGAAAAAGTAGTAAAAAGTCCATAGCTCCGAAGATTCAGCAGATCGTAACGGGGAACCGGCAGCCCTTTCAAATCGTGAAGCTCTTGAACACGATAAACCTTTTTCAGGCGGCCACTTGCGGCGTCTGCCAACATTGAGGACCAGATTTTTTCGCCTTCGCCTATGCAAACCGCGTCGCAATGCTCTGCTACTTCATCGGCATAAAAGTAGGTGTGCGGCCCTCCCATAACCACGGGAACACCCCGTTTCCGGAATCGATCGGCGATCTTGTAGGCCCACCGGGAGTTGATGGTCCAGGCAGTGATGGCAACCAAATCTACTGGAGCGTCGTAGTCGATATCCATAAGCTGCTCATCGATACAGCTGACGTCCCACTCGTTGGGTGTCAATGCTGCAAGATAGGGCAGGGTAAGGCCCACCACACTTCTTTTTTTGGTTTTATGTACTCTTAGATCTTTGGAGCTTCGATAATGAGACGGCTGAATAATGCAAAGCTTCATGAACTATCCCCTGCGGCATTCAAACTGAATGATGTTTGCAGATCCTATCCTGCGGGTGCCAGTTGACCCTCAAAGTGGTCGAAGAGTTGCTGCAAAGACTAATGCAAAAACTTTCCGAAGGCCAGATCCATCCTATGCATTCGGAGTGCTTTTTAACTCTGGGTGGGCGAGAAAGCAATCACTTCAGGCGGGTCGAAGCAAGAAAGAGGAAGGCCTATCCGGCACGGCACTGTTTTTCAGGGATGCGGCCTAGAGTACGATTGTTCTCTGCAATGGTGCGCTGAGACCGCAAAATCATAGAAACTGCTCTGCAGTCTCAGCGGCGCCGGACGGCAAATTCAGTTTTGCAATTCCTATCTTGGCTGCCAGCAATTGAAATAAGAATTCCATTGGGGAGTTGCCGCATCGATAGCACGCTCAAGTTTCACCAGAACTTCTCCTCCCTGGTCCGGATCAAGCCGTATGACAAACTCACTAAGACCGACATGCTTTACCATCGAACCCCAGTCGTATGTGTATCCCAGTCTTGTCCAGGGATATCCCCAGGTGCTCACGTCCGAGAATTCGCCGATTTGGTAGACCGTTTCGGCACGATTGGTAAACCAGTCTCTGAAGGTCACCGGTTGTGACCAGGCACTGTCCATGAAAAGAGCAGTGTCGTCATATTTTATAAATGGGTTGGCTTCGCGGGGAAATACCCAGTTGTCAAAGGCGTCTCTATACGCCAGCTCAGCCTCATGATCATTGATTTCCGGATCTGGACTCGGTCGGAAGAGATCGTTTGGATCTACCCACATTTCGACTAGGACGTCATAATCGTTGGCTGGGTTCAGGCCGAGCAATTTGACAACGCGCTTGGGCGTCGGTGGACACCTCAGAGTCGGCTCACTGGTTGGGATGAAGTAGTTTTGCAGTTCCGGAACGACTGTGACAAATAAGCTCTTCTTGAGCGTATAGTCCTCATTGCGGCGGTTTTCCATGTGTTCTTTGTAATAACTTTCGTAATCCTGGCGCTTCATGAAAGCAACCGCCAGCAGACGAGAGCTCCCCGGCACGCCTTCCCATTGGATTTCACCGCCATTCAAAATTTGCCAGTTAAGCTCATCCCAAAATGGGACAATAGCCAACAGCCGGCTTGAAATATCGTCCTGTTCCGGGTTTTGCGAGTCTTGCAGTGCCCTGTAATAGACTTCTTTGTCAAAGTTTGAGTAATCGGCGGCAATCCCGCCGGCCGAAAAGAATCCAACGACGACGAGACAAAAAAGGATAGCTGAAAGAGATTTGATTTTTCCTGTCTGCAACATCTTTTTCCCTCCGCGGTTCTCAAGTAATTGTCGTTCCACTCCTCCCCCAAGCCTGACAACTAGCTTTTGTGAATAGGCAAATGAACATGCCAATTAATCCGGATTACCAAGCAGCTTCACCATCTATCGAGATTCTCGTCTAATTGAAGGCGTTGCCGTTATATTTGCCAAGGGTTGAAAGCTTCGTTTTCGCGGAAGCGGCATCCTGTCGTTCTGCGACAGAAGAGAACGCTAAGAGGTTTGAGCTTACCGTAAAGTATGCCGGTGAGTTTACCTATTATTTCATCAATCAATACTGTACGCTGAATTTCATTTCGTGTATAGCTAAAACACAATAATCTTAGGCAAAAAGATCTCAGTCAGACATCCTAAATAAGACAAGAAGCTACCGGTAAGTGGATCTTCAAATGAGTTATTCCCAGCTATGCTACTGTTGATTTATTGTGTTGGAAAAGAGAGATACGGGCTCGATTCGAACCAAATCATAGAGGTTGTGCCGCAAGTAATTCTAAAGCCGTTACCTCACGCGCCGGACTATGTGGCGGGACTGTTCAATTACCGCGGCAATATCGTGCCGGTAGTGGATCTTTGCGCACTCATTGGGAGTGCTCCCTGCGAACCGCTTCTGAGCACACGGATTATCCTGGTGGAATATCCCGGCGCGGATGGCGAGCAGCACGTTTTGGGCTTGCTGGCCGAACGGGTCACGGAAACGCTTAATTGTAACGAAGAGGACTTTAATCCGCCCGGGATCACAGTACCGGGCGACGCCTACCTGGGAGATGTCTTTGTCGACGGAGAGGGCATGGTTCAGAGAATTAGGATCGATGCGATTCTTCCCGAATCGCTTCGCCGATCATTGTTTGTTGCCGTTGAAGAGAACGTCGATGCCCTACACTAGTATTGAGAGATATCTCATGCTTACAATAGGGCTCGATCCGGAGTCGGTGGGGCGCAAATCGGTGGAGCGGGCAATCAGTGCAAGAATGAAGCTTACTTCAGTCGACCAGGAGGCTCAATATCTCACCTTGTTGAAGAGCTCCGCATTGGAACTGGAAACGCTGACCGAGTCGGTTGTGGTGCCGGAAACGTGGTTTTTCCGTGATAACGAGCCATTTGCCTATCTGCGTGAGTACGCAACCCGCAACTGGAAGCCACATAAAAGCGACAAGCCCCGCAGATTGTTATCGATACCCTGTGCAACCGGGGAAGAGCCTTTTTCCATTGCGATTACTCTTATTGAAGCAGGCCTGGAGGAACATCAATTCAGCATCGATGCTATTGATATTAGTGCTCGCGCTTTAGAAATCGCCCGACAAGGAAATTTCGCCCAAAGCTCATTTCGGGGAAAGAAAAAGGATCAACAAAGCCGTTTTTTCACCAGGACCGAATATGGATTCCAGATACATGAGCAAATTTTGAGACTGGTGAATTTTCAGCCGGGCAACATTCTTGATCCCGATTTTTGCACCGGTCTTCCCTGTTACGATGTTATTTTTTGTCGAAACTTGTTGATCTATATGGTGCCGGAAGCAAAAAAACAAATCCTGGACAACCTCAATAGCGCGCTTGCGGAAGGCGGGCTTTTTTTTGCCGGGCACACCGAAACAATGATCATCCGCTCTTATGGATATTCTCCAGTCGAACATGCCCGGGCTTTTGCCTTCAGAAAGAAAAGGAGAAACAGTGCGAAGCCCATTCAGAAACAAACGAAAACTCTTATCAACAAGACGCCCCTTGTTTTCTCCGTGCCTTCGACACAATTGGGGGCTTCAAGATCCAAGATCCGGCAAGCTCCGACAATGCACTTTTTAGAGCCGAGAAGTTCATCTGTGCCCGACGATCCTGGATCGTTGCTCGATCGGGTGCGCGAACTGGGGAACCGGGGAGCATTGCAGGAAGCGAAGGTAGTTTGCGAGGAGATTTTACAAAAGGACCGGCTTAACAGCGAAGCGCATTACCTGATGGGGATGCTCCAGGAGACGTCCGACAGGTCGGACCTGGCGGAGGAGTGCTTCCAGAAGGCGCTTTATCTGAATCCGAACCACTACCATGCGCTGGTGCAGCTCTATCTGTTGTATGAACAAAGGGAAGACTATGCAAAAGCGGAGGCTTTTCGTCTCCGTGCCTCCCGCGTGCAAAGCCTGCCTGGTGAGTAATTCGAAACATGCTTAAAAAGACAATTGGATCGTATAACAGGGCAACAATGATGATAGAGAGAACAAAGTATGGCCCCGGTTGCTGGAAAGTTGTTGGCACTTCAGGTGACAGCAGTTGTCCGCAATTACCCGTACGGGGACACTGTCGTAATTGCTCCGAATATGCCGCCGCCGGTAGAGGTTTGTTCGACAGGGATATTCCCGATGATTATCAGCTGCAATGGACTGAAGTCATAGCCAGGAATAAGGAACGTGAACCGACTGATTTCATTTCAGTTGTTGTTTTCCGGCTCAGACGCGAGTGGCTGGCCCTTAAGACCGTTTATTTTCAAGAGATCGGTGAAAATCGTGAGGTTCATTCAGTACCGCATCGGACAAACAAAATCTTTCGCGGGCTGGTCAATATCGGTGGTGAATTGCTGCTGTGCGTATCTGCTGCCGATGTTCTCGGTTTGGGAGAAGAAATGGGGGCCCAGGTTGACCAGAGCAACTATCGGCGGATGGCTGTGATCAGGCACGCCGGCCGGCGTTTTGTTTTCGCCGTGGAAGAGGTCTTGGGTGTCTATCGTTTTGCACCAATTGACCTGCAAAAAACACCGGCAACTGTATCCGGGGCCGCAGTGGCCTTTACCAAAGGAATATTCAATCTGGAGGACAAGACCATAGGTGTTTTGGATGAAGAGGCATTTCTCAGTGCTTTGTCGCTTACTTTTTAGAGAAGGCATTAGTGCGAGCCAGCCAGAGAGGAGCAGCCGGGCAGATGGCTTCAACCGTTGATGACCTGAGCGATTTGTCCATGCTGGATCTCTTTAGAATGGAGGCGGAAAACCAGGCCCGTATCTTAGAGGCGGGCTTGGTGGAGTTGGAAAGAGACCAGTCGCCTGCGCGGGTCGAGCCGTTGATGCGCGCGGCGCATTCTGTTAAAGGCGCGGCCCGCATTGTCGGCTTGGACACTGCCGTAAATCTTGCCCATGCCATGGAGGATGTTCTTTCGGCCGTACAAAAAGGAGACCTCTCACTCAATTCTGACGATGTAGACCTTCTATTATGCGGCAATGATATATTCACCCGTACCGGTGAAATGGAGGCGGCCTTGATTTCAGGCTGGCTGCAGGAACAATTGCCGGCTCTAGATAAAATAATCACCGATCTGCATTCGATACTGGCGGCAAAACCACTCGAGATACCGGCTCAGCTCCATCCTTCCGATCAGAGCGATTCTGCCGTGACCGCTGCAAAGAGCACGATAGACTCTGAACAGGAAGGCACGGACAATGTAGTTCGCATTACCGCGGAAAACTTGAGCAGGCTAATGGGATTGGCTGGAGAAAGCCTCATCGAGGCACGATCGGTGGAGTCTTTTACCAAGAATCTACTGGAGTTGAAGATTCAACAAAACGAACTGGCAGAGCTCCTTGAACAGTTGCGTCAGTTCTTTCCGGTGGAATCGCCTCACGACCCTTTAGTTGCAGCACTGACCTCCTCTCTTGAGGCTATGCGCCGGGTGCGCAGTACCCTTAGTGAACATTTTGACGAATTCGATCGGTTTTCGCGACGACTCGAACATTTGGCGGACCGTCTGTACAATGAAGTCATCGCCAGCCGCATGCGGCCTTTTTCAGACGGAATTCACGGTTTTTCCCGAATGGTTCGGGATCTTGCCAGGAGCATGAAAAAGAAAGTCAGCTTTCAAGTCGTCGGCGAAAGCACGAAAATTGACCGTGATATTCTCGAAAAACTGGAAGCACCGCTCACCCATTTGCTGCGGAACGCAATAGACCATGGCTTGGAAGCTCCTGAGCAACGAATGGCAGCAGGTAAAATTGCAGAGGGCAGTCTGACCTTGGAGGCGCGCCATCGGTCCGGTATGTTGTCGATCACGGTCACCGATGATGGCAGAGGCGTCGATCCTGAAAGCATAAGACGCAAAATCGTCGAGAAAGCTCTTGGAACCGAAAAGATGGCCGAACGTCTGTCTCGATCCGAGTTGATGGACTTTCTCTTCTTGCCCGGCTTCTCAACATCTGCATCGGTTACCGAGATATCAGGCCGGGGTGTTGGTCTGAACGTGGTGCAAGCCATGCTTCAGGAGGTCGGCGGATCGGTTCGATGCGATTCGACACCCGGACAAGGAACTCGCTTCCACCTGCGACTGCCTTTGTCCCTTTCGGTGGTTCGCTCCATCCTGGTTGAGATTGCCAACGAGCCTTATGCAATCCCTCTGACGCGTGCGGATCGGATCATTCGTGTCGATCAAACGGCGGTTCAGACACTCGAAGACCGGCAGTTTTACACCTCTGAAGGTGAGCACCTTGGCCTGGTGGATGCTTGCCAGGTGCTCATGTCATCCGCAGTGTGCGAGCCAGGCGGATCTATTCCGGTGGTGGTGGTAAGTGACCGCCAGAACAGGTTCGGTCTTGTGGTGAATTGCGTTCTAGGCGAGCGCGATCTGGTGGTAAAGCCCCTGGATGCTTCACTCGGCAAGGTGCCCAATATAAGCGCAGCGGCAATCTTAGAAGATGGTTCACCGGTTCTGATTCTGGATATTGATGATGTAGTGCGCTCGATTGACAATATTTTGACCCAGGGGCGGCTGCAAAAAGTCGACATGGCTTCCAGCGCGGGCTTGCGAAGAACGGCCAAAAGAGTCTTGGTGGTCGACGATTCTCTGACGGTTCGCGAGGTGCAACGCAGGCTTCTGGAAAATAAAGGCTACCAAGTTGAAATCGCGGTAGACGGTATGGACGGCTGGAATGCGGTTAGAAGCGGGCAATTCGATTTGGTAATTTCGGATGTAGACATGCCTCGCATGCATGGAAGTGAATTTGTCAGCAGGATTAAAAACGATCCACGACTGAAAGATACTCCCGTCATGATCGTTTCTTACAAAGATCGAGAAGAAGATAGGCTGAAAGGTTTGCAGGCCGGTGCCAATTACTATCTGACTAAGAGCAGCTTCCATGACGAGAGTCTGATCAACGCCGTGGTCGATCTGATCGGTGAGCCGTGAGTGCGATGCGGATTGCGATTGTAAACGACCTTTTAATGGCCGTAGAGGCGCAGCGCCGTATAGTGACTTCAGTCTCGAATTATGAAATAGCCTGGATCGCATACAACGGGGTCGAAGCGGTTGAAAGATGCGGCCGCGACAGACCGGATCTGATCCTCATGGATTTGAGCATGCCTGTGATGGATGGGGTTCAGGCCACTTGCGCCATCATGCGGGAATCTCCCTGTGCCATTCTGGTGGTTACCGCTTCGATCAAAGACGATGCTGCGAAGGTGTTTGAAGCGATGGGCTGCGGTGCTCTGGACGCAACTGGAACGCCGATATTGGGCGATGACGGCAAAATTGAAGGCGGAGCGGAACTGCTGAAAAAAATCGCCACAATCGGAAAACTCATCGGTAAACCGTCTCGTGAAGCGGTTGTGGCTAATAAGATTGTACCACTTAGAGCGCCCCGACTGGTGGTAATTGGCTCATCTACCGGCGGGCCGAAAGCGTTAGCTGAGATTCTGGCCAGGCTTCCGGAAGACCTGAAGGCTGCAGTGGTCATTATTCAACATGTGGATGTTCAGTTTGCGGGGGGGCTTGCCGAATGGCTGAATGATCAAACCCATCTCAGTGTCTCGATCGCTGCCGGTGGCCAGACCCTGAGGAAGGGAATGGTTTATCTGGCCGGCACTAACGATCATCTGGTTGTCGGTCCTGATCTGGCCGTCCATTACACCCCTGAGCCCAGGGACTACACCTATCGTCCTTCGGTTGACACATTTTTTTTTAGTGTTGGAAGGCATTGGCCCAATCGAGCCGTTGCTGTCCTGTTAACCGGCATGGGGAAAGATGGTGCCAAAGGACTGCTGACTCTCCGGCGGGCCGGCTGGCATACTATCGCCCAAGATGAGAAAAGCAGCGTCGTATATGGCATGCCAAAAGCAGCCGCTGAAATTGGAGCGGCCGTAGAGATTCTTCCTGTGGAGAAGATCGCTGACAGCATCATTGGTCATATGCCCGACGAAGATTGAGAAACGATAGCACACGGTCCTGCGGAGGCTTGAGTCAGGCGGGCATTAGCCTGCCTGACATAACGGCTGATGCGAAAAGACCAGACAACAAAAGGATAACGAGGTGACTGCACCACAACAAGCCCAGGTCGACTCCGCTTTGACCCAACATTGCGTCACCGTGCTGCTGATTGATGATCAGGCCATAGTAGCGGAAGCAGTGCGACGTATGCTGGCATCTGAATTAGATATCAATTTTCACTTCTGCCAAGATCCGACCCGGGCTATTCAAAGAGCCAGTGAAATAAATCCCACCGTGATACTTCAGGACCTTGTAATGCCGGAAATAGACGGTTTGACACTGGTACGTTTTTTTCGTGCGCATCCTAAACTGCGCGATGTACCCCTAATTGTTCTTTCCACCAAGGAAGAGGCGACTACCAAAGCGGAGGCGTTTGCTTTTGGAGCAAACGACTACCTGGTCAAACTGCCGGACAAGATCGAGCTGATTGCACGTATTCGCTACCACTCCAGAGGCTATATCAATCTGCTGCAAAGGAACGAAGCTTTCGAAGCCCTGGTACAAAGCCAAAAGACCCTGTCGGCGCAGATTCAACGCGCTGCGGAATATGTCACATCGCTTTTGCCGGCTCCGATAACAGAAGGGTCGATTGTCACAAATTGGCGTTTTGTTCCATCAGCTGAGCTTGGTGGTGATTCCTTCGGTTATCATTGGATCGATGGAGATCACTTTGCCATGTACCTGCTGGATGTTTGCGACCATGGTGTTGGTCCTGCGCTGCTTTCGGTTTCCGCGCTAAATGTTTTGCGCTCCCAGAGTCTGCCAGATACCGACTTCAAACAACCGGAAAGCGTCTTGGC
>JAVEVM010000880.1:0-2538 GCA_034005055.1 Desulforhabdus sp.
CCTGCTGGAAGCATCGAAAGAATTCAATATCCCGGAAATCATACTATTGGAGGCTATCCATGACGCCCCCTCCATCCTAGAACGCTTTACCTACGGAAAGGAAAGATATATCTCCTTTTTTCAGGCGGCATTTTTACGGCACATTCGCAGAGACAATGTGGTCTACCACGGTCTGGCGGGACAGTTCTTCCTCAAAGGCATTTCGCATGCGCTTAAAGTTCGCGTCATTACCGACATGGAAGATCGCGTGCGCTCAAAAATGCTTCAGGAGGAAATATCACGGGAACAGGCGTTGCGAACGATCAAGGGAGATGACGAGGAGAGAAGGAAATGGAGCCGTAATCTCTACGGCATCGACACTGCGGATCCCGCTCTTTATGATGTCGTCATTCGCCTGAGGAAGATAACCGTGGGGGATGCGGCAGACATCATTTGCCACACAGCCGGGCTGGCCATTTTTCAGACCACTTTCGAATCCCAGAAAGCGATGGACGATCTGGTGTTGGCCGCAGAAATCAAAGCCGCTTTAGTGGATATCAAGCCGGACATCCAAGTGCACGTTAAAGAAGGAAATGTTGTCATCGGCGGCAAAGTCTCACCGCCGGATGAACAGCAGATGATCGATGAAATGGGGCGGATCGCGCGCAACATTGCAGGGGTCAACTCGGTTGAAATCAGGGCCAGACACGCGGTAGATTGGACCGAGTAAAAGGGGTCCGACATGTTTCTCGAGCCCGCACTTCTGCTTACTCCATCTAGAAGCCTGTCCGACAATATGGAGCGCAGGGCTTTAGCCCTGCTGAAAGATTCCGAAAATGCCAATTTACCGTTAATACCTCGTTCCCCAACTCTGTTTGGGCACGTAAACTCCGTTTCTTTGCTGCCGAACAGCAAACTGAGCTTGCCGCCCAAGTGCGTTCCCAGACCGGATTTGGCAACGAGGGCAGAGTTTGGGCACGATGGGGGTACTTCCTTGCATGAATCGTGCGTAAAGGGCAGCTCTAGCCATTCTTTTTGACGAAATCTTTCATGAAGCTGACCAACGCGTCCACTGCTTCGATGGGTAGAGCGTTGTAGAGAGATGCTCGACAGCCGCCTACCGAACGGTGTCCTTTAAGGCCGCCCAAACCTGCTGCAGTGGCTTCGCTAATGAATTTGGGCTCCAGGTCGGGATTGGCCAGACGGAAGGTGACGTTCATAAGAGAGCGCGAATCAGCTTCTGCCGTCCCGCGATAAAACCTCTCGCTGTCTATATAACCGTACAACAATTCCGCCTTCTTCCGATTGACGGCCTCCATCTTTTCAACCCCGCCAATGGTCTCTTCCAGCCATTTGGTAACCAGCTGGACGACGTATATGGCAAAGCAGGGTGGGGTATTGAACATGGACTTCTTACTGCTGTAGGTGGTGTATTTGAGCATGGTCGGAATATTGTCGGGTACGCGCTGCAACAGGTCCTCGCGAATGACCACCAGAGTAACTCCAGCCGGGCCGGCATTCTTCTGAGCACCGGCGTAGAAGCAGCCAAACGGCGTCGGATCGAAAACCCTGCTGAAAATATCCGAAGACATATCGCTCACCAACGGCACGCCCCCCGGAGCGGGAAGCTCACGCCATTGAGTGCCCCGAATGGTGTTATTTGAGGTGAGGTGGAGATAAGCCGCGTCGGGGTCGACTTCAACCCCTTTGGGAATATACGTGAATGCCCGATCCTCGGAACTGGCAACAACGCGCACATCTAGACCTTGAATTCTGGCTTCCTTGATAGCTTTGGTCGACCAAGTTCCGGTATCGATGTAATCGACCGATTTTTGAGGGAGAGCGAGATTCATCGGCACCATGCAGAATTGCATGCTGGCTCCGCCCTGCAGAAACAACACATGATAGCGATCGTCCAATTTCAACAATCTCTTGATTCGCAAAATGGCATCGTCCAGTACCTCTTCGAACCACTTGGAACGGTGGCTCACTTCCAATATGGACATTCCGGAACCGCGGAAGTCGATCAGTTCGTTTTGGATCTCTTCCAGCACCGTAAGCGGCAAGGCCGCCGGCCCGGGATTGAAATTGTAAATGCGCTGAGCCATTGCCAGACCCTCCTTGTTTAAACTGAAAAACAGCACCGTGGTTGCCAACCGAGCTCGCAAAAACCTCAGAGGCCAATCGCCGCCAAGGGTGAGCAGCCCTCTGTTCGACCGTTCTCAGCAGGACCTTATGGTAAACGCTTAAGATCCCTAGTGCAGGCATTTTATTCTGTTCTATTAAGAAAAATGGTCGTGATACGCTAATGAGACATGCCGTTTTTGTCAATTATAAACTCTAAATCGCAAATTCCACAACTCTCAACCTTCCTCGGGTGTACCCTTAAGACTCCATCTCCTATTGCAGCAAGTGATATGCTAATTTTTAACCTTGCTCAAGAGGCAGCAGTAATATACATGACTGAGGCTTGGAGGCATCGTTTTTATAGGGGCTCCATCCTGCGCGACGAGCGCACCCGCTGCAGGATGTCGCTCATGCGATAAAACAGAGGTACAC
>JAVEVM010000881.1:0-2530 GCA_034005055.1 Desulforhabdus sp.
GAACGAAGTTTGAAGAGCAATTTCCTCATTTATTGGGCTACTTCGAGAACGATACAGTTGGCTTGATCGACCGAGATGACGCCCTGGCAATCGCCCAGCAGAGATTCTTCCGGGTTCAGAAAGAAATCCTTCAATGCGAAACGCTTAGTGAAGCCGCTTACGAAAAGTCCCTTGAGCTGTCGTCCCGCACACTGACGGAATACATTCTGTACCGAGACAAGATGATCAACCGAATGAAAGAGATGACCGCCGACAATGCGGAATCTGATATACACAACCTTATCGCCCCCAGGTTCGAAGAGTTTTCGCAGGCGGCCATGCCTTCAGAGATTTACCAGAACAACGCTTGGTTGCTGGACGACAAGTTCATGGTATTCCAGACCATCCTAAGCGAAAAATCCATGGATGCCCTGATCAAGGCTATACGTCTTGATGAAGAGAGCGTGGGCGATACTGGCAGACCGGATATCGCGATGATCTTTTCAGCAGATCCCGCTGGTACGGCTGGGGTAGATGTTGTTGTGGTTGAAATTAAGAAAAAGACAGATGAAGAAAAGGATAATTTTTACGCGGTTAATCAACTATTGGATCGAGCAAGAAAGCTTGTTGAGCATTGCCCGAGCATTCAAAGGGTTTGGTATTACGCGATTATGCAAGTCAATGAAGCGACAGCATTTCGGCTTCGGCAGTTCAAGTGGACACCTCTATTCTCAAAAGGCCAGGTTTATTATCAAGAATTCGACACGCCTCATCCCGATGGACGAGTTGTTCCAACGCCAACCTTTGTTATGTCGTTTGACGCCATCGTCGCGGATGCCGAATGTAGAAATCATACATTCCTTGAAATCCTGCGAGATGGAATGAAGAAATATGCTGAAGATCAGAATGTGTCCGATGCGTGGGATAATGATTAATGGGGAAGGATATCAGCATGGGTGATTTGTTTACTGATCAATCGGCAGAAAATGAAAGGGCAGTGTCGGGCCCTGTGATTTGTCTCGGCATGACCTTCGAGAACGACGAGGCCCGCCGCGCCCACTTTACCGAGGAACTGCGCAAAAAGATGCAGGACCCGGAGTTCCGGAAGGTCGAAGGCTTTCCTATCGGTAGCGACGAGGACATCCTGAACCTGAGCGATCCGCCGTATTACACTGCTTGCCCGAACCCGTGGATCGCCGATTTCATCGCCGAATGGGCGGCGCAGAAGCCGTGCCAATCAGAGGGGTACCACTATCACCGTGAACCATTTGCGGCCGATGTGAGCGAGGGGAAAAACGACCCGATTTACAACGCGCACTCCTACCATACCAAAGTGCCGCACAAGGCCATAATGCGCTACATCCTCCACTACACGCAGCCGGGTGACATTGTGTTTGATGGCTTTTGCGGAACCGGCATGACCGGTGTGGCCGCGCAGATGTGCGGCGATCGCGAAGCGGTTATGTCTCTTGGCTACCAAGTGAAGCCGGACGGGACCATTTTGCAGGAAGAAACGAATGAAGATGGCAAAAATGTTTGGACGCCGTTTTCGAAGCTAGGCGCGCGCAGAGCAGTATTGAACGACCTTTCACCAGCGGCAACTTTTATTGCGTACAACTACAATACACCGGTGGATGTGGCGGCGTTCGAGAAAGAGGCCAAGCGTATTCTAAACGAGGTCGAGAAGGAATGCGGGTGGATGTATGAGACAAGGCACTCAGATGCGCGTAAGGGAAGGATTAATTTTACTATTTGGTCTGATGTATTTGTTTGTCCTGAATGCGCAAAAGAAGTGGTTTTCTGGAAGGCTGCGGTAGATAAAGAATTGGGCTGTGTAAAGGATGAGTTCGATTGCCCGCACTGCTCCATTCGTCTCACAAAGAGGAATATGGAAAGAGCTTGGGTGACCAAATATGACAACGCTCTTGGAAAACCTGTAAAACGGTCAAAGCAAGTTCCTGTGGTAATAAATTATACAGTGGGAGGTAAACGAGTAGAGAAGGAACCGGATGCATTTGATTTGGATGTGATAGAGCGAGTTTCGTCACAAAAACAGCCGTATTGGTTCCCGTCTGAAAGAATGATGGAAGGCAAGGAAACGCGCAGAAATGATCCTATAGGAGCCACCCACGTTAATCATTATTATACGGACAGGAATCTGTATGCGATGTCGGCATTGAGGAATAGGATTTTCGCTATGAATCGCGCGGTAGTTCCGCTAGGTATGTGGTTCACCTCTTCACACGTTTGGGGGACCCGGCTAAATCGTCTGCTGGCATCAAACTATTTCAAGAAAAAGGGGGGTGTAATTGGTCAAACTCTACAAGGCACTCTGTACATTAGTTCGATAGCGGTAGAAACCAACCTTCTCGAACGGTTTGCTCTTCGCATTAAAAGTGTTCCATTTACTGCTACTAGTAGGTCAGGCATAACCGAAACGTGCTCTGCTAGTGCCAATTCACTTCCCGACTCCTGCATAGACTATTTGTTTATCGATCCACCATTTGGTAGCAACATAAACTATTCAGAATTGAACAGTCTTTGGGAGAGT
>JAVEVM010000882.1:0-2523 GCA_034005055.1 Desulforhabdus sp.
CTGCACACCCTGACAAACCTCATGCAGGGGTCGAGAACGTACATCTACAATTTAGTTAAGTCCCTGCTTGGACTCGACAACTCAAACGAGTATTTTCTTTACTTTCCCAACACTGCGACGGATCCTGATGTTTTGTTCAGGCAAAGCAACGCGCATTCGCGCATCATTTTCCCCTCCTCCCGGTTTATCAGACTTCCTTTTTCTTTCCCTTTGAAGCTCGCGGCCGATAGAATCGATGCGTTTCACTGTCAATACATGGCACCTCCAATTTGTCCTTGTCCTTACCTTATTTCCTTGCATGACATCATCCACGAGACCAGCCCGCAATTCTATCCGCCAGGTCTGCGATTCCTGATGCACCATTTTTACCCAACGAGTGCAAGGCGAGCAGCAAAAATTCTGACCATTTCCCAGTACAGCAAGGGCCAGATTGCGGAAATCTACAAAATCCCGGAAGATAGGATAGTGGTTACTTACGTGGGCGTATCCGACGATTTTCGCCCCATTCCAGATCAGGAGAAAATTAAACGCGTTGCAGAAAGATATGGCATTTCTGGTGAGTATATTCTTTTCGTTGGCCGCATCGAACCGAGGAAGAACCTTGGAACGCTGATCGACGCCTACTACCTCTTGAAGAGAGGCCGCTGTATCGATCACCGGCTTGTTATCGCGGGAATGCAGGATCCCCTTTTCCGAGATTTCCACAACAGCATCAGTGCAAAGGCCGCGGAGAGCCGGGTGGTTTTCACCGGAGGGGTCGCCGAAGATGATCTCCCATACCTTTACAATGGCGCAGATCTGTTTGTGTATCCATCTTTTGCTGAGGGATTCGGACTACCGGTGCTCGAAGCCATGGCCTGCGGAGTGCCTGTGATCGCTTCGAATGCAACTGCACTGCCTGAAGCGGTCGGCGATGCCGGTATCATGGTACCCCCCGAGAATCCTGAAATGTTCGCTGAAGCCATGCGCAGGGTTCTCAGCGATCCCGAACTGAAGGAGGCCATGAGGCACAAGGGCTTACAGCGAGTGAAGCTGTTTACCTGGCGAAAGACCGCCGAAAAAGTCCTAGAAGCCTACGCCGAGCAGAAATAGAGGTGCTTAAAGGCAATCATGATAACTGAAGAGAGTTTAGCGCGGGATCTTGCCCGGCTCGTCATCTGGTATCCGTTCAGATGGGCGGTTTCGGTGTTGCCCGTACAACAGGCTGTTGCCGCCCTGGCCCTGCCGGGCAAGGCGCACTGCCGCCTCTCCTCACGAAAACGCCTGCAGTTAATGGACAACCTGAAGGTGGTCGAGGGAATTGCCGGAGACTCTCCTCTTTTAGCAGAGGCGGTGGAACAATACTTTGAAACCCATTATGTGAGCCAGCTGCTGGTATTTTTGTTTCCCAGGTTGCACCGGAAAAATATCGTCGAAATTCACACGTTTATCGGACTGGAAAAGCTTGACCTGGAGTTCGCCAAAAGCAGGGGATGCATTTTGCTCCATGCTCACTTCGGACCCGTCCATTTGCCTCTGTTCCATCTGGGAATCGAGAAGTACAACGTCAAGCAAATCGGATACCTGAGAAAACCGCAAGGACTCAGCCGCATCGGCGAAAGAGTCTCCTACAGGTTAAGAGAACGGTACGAAAAGCTGATACCGGCTGAAATCGTCCAGGCCAACCGGTTCCTTGGCAGTGCCTTCAAGCACCTCAAAAGGAATGGAATTTTGCTGATGACGGGCGATGGCACGGGGCGAGGAGAATTTATCGGCAATTTCAAACCATTTTCGTTTTTGGGCCAAAGAGTGCTTTTCCCGGTCGGCCCCGCAAAACTGGCCAACAAAACCGGCGCCGCCCTCATCCCGATGTTCACGATCAAACAGAAAGCCGGCCATAAGTATTTGACAATTATTGAAGATCCTCTAACATCAGGATCGAGGAAAGACGACGAAACGGAAATCATGGCAAGATTTCTGCACCTTTTTGAGTTATACATAAGACGATATCCTGGCCTGTGGCATTTCTGGGACGAATTCAGAAATGGCCAGCTGTTGCTCTAATATTCGTTCGGCGCTTGAAAGACAGCATGTTAAGGAGATATCTTACATATGCCGGTAGTCTTCAGGTATAGGGATATCGTTTTTTCTTCTTCTCGAACGAAGGATACCCACTTGAACCGATGCACATCCCATGTGCGACGTGGCGAGGCTGCGGCAAAGTTTTGGCTATCGCCGCAGATCAGCGTTGCGGAATCATACGGAATGAACGCCGCCGAGCTCCGTAAGCTCATGCGAATGGCCGAAAAGAATAAAGAACTCATCGAAAGGTATTGGAATGAACACCTTAATGTTTGAGCCTCGTGCCAAGAAAGTAACGTTTGATGCCGATAATATGTGGGTGGAGCTCACGGGCGGCCGTCAACTGGGCGTTCCTCTGCCCTACTTTCCCCGACTGCTCAACGCAGCACAAGCTCAAAGGGATGACTATATCATGAGTGGTGGAGGCACCGGGCTCCATTGGGATGAACTGGACGAGGACAT
>JAVEVM010000026.1:0-11335 GCA_034005055.1 Desulforhabdus sp.
TATAAGCATTGAAAAATGACAACAAAAGTGAGGCTTGCTGGAGATCCAATAGATATTCCGGAACCGAGAATCGAGCTTGTGGGCTGGGGCCGACGATCAACTCCCGATCTCTTGGATACGACTCAAGAGCCTCGGGCTGACTCGAGAAAACTGATCAAAATCAGCCATCAGCTCCAGGCCGGGGACGATCGCCTTTACCACCGGTATGCCAATGTCTTTTCGGGTGAGATTAATGTAGATCGGCTGGTATCCATTGAGCTCGAGAACCCTTTCCAAGACGGCCAGGTCCCCCGCTGGAGCTCCGGTGGAATAATCGGGCAGATCTTCAAAATAGACAGTTGGCAGGTCTTTCGGTGTCGGAGTGGAGGCCGGTCCGTTGGGAAAGGGATAGGGGGTTTCCGTCATTGCGGAGAGCAGTGCTTTTTTCCCGTCCAGATGGGCGCCGGTGCCTTTGATGATTTGTCCCTGTGGACCTACGACGAAGCACTTGTAAGCAGGTACCCCGTTTTCCGGACTGATGTCCTGGAACTGCACGTGAACGCCCCTGGCATGGTAATCCGCCAACAGCGCGGTAACAACCGGGTCATCTGCTCGTAACTTGAAGCAGCGGGAGGGTTCGTAAGGTGTAACCGCTTCACTATCTCGTTCGATCACTTCCAATAGCGCACTGGCTTTGGCTTGGGTCATGGAGTTGCCGGAAGCCAGGCCGGTTGAGCCAAGTCCGCTAAAAAGGCTTATCTCATCCAGGTTGCAAAAAAGGAACACGCACTGCGCAGGAATCAGGATCGGAGCGGAAGTGCTTCCGCCCCCCTGTTCGGCTTCCATCCAGTACAGCAATTCGTTTGCGTATGGAACCTCGAGATTCAGTGAATTGGGATCGAGGGCATTGAGCTTCTGATCCTTTAGATCTCCATGGGAAGCATGAATGAGGGGATAATCCCTGATAAATCCCAGTGCTCCTGCGGAATCGAAACTGCAAAAAGAGGAGCAGCGTTCCACCATTTCCATGGCATAGGAGGCTCTGGCGCTTGCTTCAAGAAGTCCGCGCCCGTAACTGGTTTGAATGCCTTTGAGGGTATAGTTGTGTTTTCCGTGAAAAACGGAAAGAGAGAGGCGCCATTTTCTGAGAAAACCAAAGGGGCTAAGGGATGACTTGTGCTTCAGTTCGGCACTGGCAATCACACCGATCGCCTGAAGTCTCTCCAGAGCCTTCCGGGCGGTTTCTTCCGGCGGACAGACGGGCTTTTCAGACGAAGGGCCCGGAGCCGCCATCTGCCTTTGAATCTGCCGGACATGAGCTCTCCCTTCGGCAGTCGGAGATAGCGCTCCGGCGAAGGGGAGCGGCAGCCGCTTATGCAGCAGATCGGAAAGAGATGCGTGCTCGAAAAGATTCCGCCGCAGGAGGTCAATCCACTGTACATGCAGCAACCGATCCTTCAGCATATTTGATTTAATGTAAATAAGCGGAGTTTGTTTTGAAAGGCGCTCTAATTCGCCTTCGGCGAACCGATTTCGCAATCTGCTGAATTTTTGGTTTGTTAGAACGGCCTCGCACAATATGGCCAAAAATACGGGGTCGCCTTGCGCCTCTTCAATCATTTGGCCGAGATGCTCTACTGTGCGTTCTGTAACTCTGTCCAGTACATGCTTATGCATGAATTCATCATGGGGATGAGCCCTCAGATAAGCCAGTGCGACGTCGCTGCCCAAATTTTCCTTCGGGCAGCATGCGAAATAGCCGATCCCCGAACTGGTCGAGATCAAGCGGAGCTCGTAGTGCATCGGGTGTTGTTCCGTACCCATCAGTATCCTTTATGTCGGTTTGTTGTTTATGCGGAAAAATCGTGCGCCGCAGTGCCGCTTGGCCCTGTTGTTTGTCGCCCGACGGAAATCGCCGACGATCGTGCTGTGCGCACGCTTTTGAGGCTGCGCATTTCATCAAAAAAGAGCACCTATCAGCAAGGAAAATCAGTCGTGCAGAGATGAATTTTATAGTAAGTGGCATTAGAGGCGCTCCGGTTGCAACGAATGAAGCCGGTCCAGTGCTAAGAGCCCTGCCTTTTTTGCTCGTTGTCCTGGCGGCGATTGTCCTGTATAAGAATAGGCTAATGATAACCTTAACCGAATAGGGACCTTAGCGCGGTGAACAGACCCAACAAAAGCGAATATTACCTCGACATTGCAAAATCCGTTGCACGAAGAAGCACCTGCATACGGCGGCGATTCGGCGCCGTGATCGTCAAGAACGATCAGATCATAAGTACCGGCTACAACGGTTCGCCAAGAAAAACCGTAAATTGTATAGACGTGGGTGTTTGTGCTCGAAAAAATCTCAACATCCCACCAGGACAAAACTATGAGTTATGTCGGGCGGTGCATGCCGAAATGAATGCCGTAATTCACGCCTCAAGGCTGGATATGGTCGGCGCCGATCTTTACCTTGCCGGCTTTGATGCTGAGACGGGTGCGGAGGTCGTTAATCCGGAGCCATGCCTTCTTTGTCGCCGCGTTATCATCAATGCGGGAATCGTTCGTGTTGTGCTGCCGGGAGATTCTGAGCGATTCAGGTATATTGATGTGGACGAGTGGGTTAACCAGGATCGGTTTCCTTTAAAATAGCGTTTACTTGACGGTTTGAGAGGGAAGACGGGCTGGGCAAGTTGGTCAATTTGTATCTATTGCCTGGCGGACATTGGCTGCCAATCTTTTTCGGTCCAGAGGCTTTTCAAGATAAGCCCGAATACCCGCAGCCTTGGCTTTTTCTTCGTCTATTTGTTCGTGGTAGCCCGTACAGAGAATAATCGGTATTTGCGGGCGTATCTTGAGTATTTCCGATGCCAGGTGACTGCCGGTCATGTGCGGCATCGTCATGTCGGTGATCACCAGATCATACTGGTCTGGATCGGCACCAAAGAGCTCAAGCGCTTTTACGGGGTCGGTGCTGGTCTCAACTTTATAACCCAGGCCTTCCAGAATGGTTTTCCCCAGGCTCACGAGTTGCTCTTCATCGTCGACCATGAGTATTGTCTCAGTTCCTCCGCGAACAATTTCCGGTGAATCCGCAGGCAGCTCCGTCGGTTCCATTATTGTCGGGAACAGGACAGAGAAGGTAGTGCCTTCTCCTTGTTTGGTATCGATGTGGATTCCCCCTTCATGGTCCCGAACGATGCCGTGGACCACCGACAGCCCCATACCTCTGCCCAGGCCGAGACCCTTGGTAGTGAAATACGGGTCGAATATCTTTTCCAGCAGGTGAGGATCGATTCCCTGCCCGGTGTCGCTAACATCCAGGCGTACATAGCGGCCCGACTTCAGCTGTTGAAAGCCGCTTTCTCGCTCTTCCCCCAATATCTGGTTTGTCAGCCTCAAGGTAAGTTTTCCGCCTTTTTCCCGCATAGCCTCTGCCGCATTGGTCAGGAGATTGATCGATAATTGTTGAATCTGGCTGGGGTCCCCCATAGTCATGTCGGCGTCGCAGTCGATCTCTTCATGAATTTGGATGCTGGCCGGAACAGAATTGCGGATGAAAAGGGCGGCTTCTTTAACGATCGGTGTGATTTTCAGCGGACTTCGTTTTTTTTCGGACTTCCTTGAAAAACTGAGGAGCTGCTGGACAATGTGCGCCGCCCTCAGCGTTGCTGCCCTGACTTGATTCAGATTGGCCATCGTCGTAGAGTCAGGATTGGTTTCATCAATAGCAAGCTCGGTGCTGCCCAGGATGATCGCCAGGATGTTATTGAACTCATGGGCTATGCCTCCCGTTAGAGTTCCAATGGCTTCCATTTTTTGCACCCGGCGAATTTGTTCCCGCAGCTGCTTTCTTTCTCTATTCATACGGATTTTTTCGGTAATATCTTTTGCTGTCCCTTTGACCCCTATGGGATTCTGGTTGGAATCATATACAAGCACGTTGCGGTACTCGACGATAAGGTCGCGGCCGTCTTTGGTGGTCATGGCAAGAACGCCCTCGTCTCTGCCGTTTTCCACAATGCGGCTCAGATAATCGCTGAATTCGTGGCGAAAGCGCTCCTGAATGAGATCTTTTATGTTCATTTGCAGGAGCTCCCATTCAGACCATCCGTATTCGTTTTTGAAGGCTAGGTTTGTCTTGATGATATTGCCTTCGAGGTCATGCAGGCAGAGCAGATCAGAACCCTTTTCGAACAGCTCTCGATACATCTCTTCTGATCTTTTCAGCTCCTCCAGCGCTTTCCTCTCTTCGGTAATGTCATTAGCAATGTGGATGACTCGTTCAATGGTACCGTCCCTGCCAAACAACGGACTACAATTCACCAGGAAATAGCGCTCAAAAGCTTGAACTTCCATATCGGCGGTTTCTGCCTTACCGCTGAGCAATAGTCTATTGAGAGGACAGTCGGAGGGTGGCCGATCATCTTTATGAAAGAGCTCGTAACATTTCCTGCCGATCAGCTCTTTTTCGGATTTCCCCATGAGACTGCAGGTGGCTTTGTTGGCGGCCAGGATGGTATGTTTGGTGTCAAGGATAAATGCCGGTTGTTGGATGGCGTTGAATATATTGATGCCGTTGATAGGATCCTTTATGGGCTGCTGCAGCTTGTCGTCAGATGCCGCATCAGGCATACAAGTACTCATTGGTATTGTCTCCTGAAGTTCATATGCCCTACCAATCAATGGGCGCCCCGAATAAAGGCTGCAGAGTAATATACCTATCATAAGTCCGAGAGGGTATAAATAGAAAAGAAGGGCGCTCTAATTAATGCAGAACTGACCCTCTTCGATAAAAAAGATTCGGATACCCGACCCAATTTCATGCTATAGTTAAAAACTGATAACCAGCCTGATTGTTAACATCACTTGTTGAGGAAGTAACCCATATCAATGGACTTTCTGTCACCGTCAGTAAGAAAAGCCACTCCGTTTTTTGCCTTGCTGTTTTTCGTCGCTATTGCACTCTTTTTGTGGCGGGAGCAGGTGGACCATCAGCGAGACCTCTTGTTGCGCAACACCGAGACGGCTGCGGAACAGGCAAAGATTCGAATTGAAGGTTTAATGAAAGCGCGCATTGCTTCCCTTGACATCCTCAAGGCGAGATGGATTGAAAGGGAGCCACCCGACTTCAGTCAAAAGCGATTTCTCTCTTTCGCCGCGGCTCTTTTCAAGCATTATCCTGGTTTCAAGGCGATCAGCTGGGTCAGTCCTGACGGTACAATTCGCTGGGTTTTCCCCGAAGACGGCGGGAACAACGTTGCCGGCCGAAGTATGTATCAGCATCCCGACCCCACCTATCGGACAGCTTTTGAGCAAGCGCATGCAAGCCGCAATCTTACCATTACGCCATGCACCGAGCTGTTTCACGGGGGCGTCGGTTTTGAGGTGATAATCCCTTTAATTTACGAAGAGAGCACGCAAGGATATCTGGACGGTGTGTTTGAACTTGAGGAGATCATCAGGATTTCCTTATCAACCGGAATTCTAAAAGATTTTCTGGTGACCATTTACAACCAAGATGGGAGAGAGGTCTACTTTTCCGGAAATCCGGACAGCAGAAGCGCGGCGGAAGATGAATTTCGCGCCCGTCAGCCGATCAGCTTCGGACCCAAAACGCTGCAGCTGGTTCTACAGCCGGCGCCGGGTCTCTATTCTGAGACTTCCATGTATGCTTCGCCCTTGCTTCTTTTCGGCCTCGCCCTATCCCTTGCTCTGGCGACCCTGCTTCACCTTCTGCTCCGCCGCATGGAGCTGTATAGAGAATCGCGGGATCTGGCTCTGCATGAGGTCAATGAAAAGAAAAAAGTAGAAGCGAGCCTGCGCGAAAAGGAACAGAAGCTCGAACGTCTGCTCGCCGAGATATCCGAGAAAAATAGGGAGCTGGAATCGTTTGTATACACCGTTTCCCACGACCTGAAGACTCCTATCGTCACAATCGAGGGCTTTATTGGAGCGTTTCGCGAAGACTATGGCAGCACATTGACAGCGGACGGCGAAAGATATCTCAAGTACATGAGCGACGCCGCGCGAAAGATGGAAGTGCTGATTGACGATCTTTTGGATCTCTCTCGCGTCGGCCGGATAGCAGAAAAAGTGGTCGAGCTTCCATTCGAGGATCTAGTCAGGAGCTCTTTGAAAGATCTTCGGCCCATCATCGACGCGCGGGGGATTAAGGTTGAGATCCCGCCAGGTCTGCCTCGAGTTAGAGGAGAGAAGCAAAGACTCGGGCAGGTTATTGACAATCTTCTGACAAATGCGGTGAAATACATCGGCAAGGATAATCCTCTTCCAGTCATTGAAGTTGGGGCTGCAGAACAAGACGGTCGACAGGTGTTCTTTGTGCGTGATAATGGTATCGGCATTGAAGAGAGATACTTCGATAAAATTTTCCAGATATTTGAGCGCCTGCCGGCAGCCAAGCATGCTGGTGAAGGGACCGGGATCGGATTGGCCATCGTCAAACGGATTGTTGAACATCACCGTGGTCGAATATGGCTGAAATCGGAGGTCGGAAAGGGAACCACTTTTTATTTCACCCTCGAGGGCAATTGATCATGAATTCTGAAAACACCAGTATTTTAATTGTAGAAGACGAAGAAGCTCATGCGGAACTGACCCGTCGCGCTATCCGCAAAGCAGGCCACATCAGCCGGATCGAGATCGTTAACGACGGTGAGCAAGCCCTTGATTATGTGTTAAATCAAGGAAGATTCACCAATCGCGACGAATATCCGCCCCCCGGTTTGATCCTGCTCGATATCAAACTGCCCGGCATCGACGGGATAGAAGTGCTCAAACGCATCAAAGAGCATCCAGTCTTGAAAATGATCCCGGTGATCATGCTCACTACCTCCAAGCGGGAGGAGGACATTGTGGCATCGTACAGCCATTATGCCAACAGCTACCTGACAAAGCCGGTGGGCTTTAAAGAGTTTGAGGAAAAAGTAAAGCAGCTTGATTTCTACTGGGTGAAAATTAATGAGCCTCCCGCCAGTGTGGATTGAGTACTGCAAATGTTCTTGCGCAATGCCTTTGGCTCTGGGGATACAGGTAGTTTTGTTTTGGAGCACAGATGGTCGCCGACGCACTGAAATCGCTAAAAGTTGTCATTATCGAGGATGAAGAGCCGCATTTCGAGCTCATGAGGCGAGCGCTTCACAAGGAAATGCCTCATATTTCAATTCACCACTTCGATGAAGCAAGAACCTGCTTAGAAAACCTGGAAACTGTCCGACCCGATATCATTATAGTCGATTACCTCATGCCGGGGATGAATGGTATTGAATTCATCGCGGCTTTGCACAGCGCTTCAGCGGACGTTCCGGTCATCATGATCACCGGCCAGGGGGATGAAAACATAGCGGTATGCGCCATGAAAATGGGGGCCTCCGACTATCTGGTCAAATCCACTGATTTCTTCACTCTGCTGCCGAGCATTGTCGAAAGAGTGGTGCGCGAACGGCGTCTGAAAGAATCTTTAAACGAAACGGAAAGACGCTTCAAGGACCTGGCCGAATGCATTTCCGACTGGATTTGGGAATTGGATGCGGAGGGAAAATATACCTATTCCAATCCGATTGTGGAGAAGATATTGGGCTATCGGCCGGACGAAGTCCGCGGGATGCATTTTTACGATTTCTTCGCCAAAAAGGAGAAAGAGGCACAAAGAGGCGCACTGTTTAAGCTCATGATGGCAGGCCAGCCAATTAACAATTTTACCAACTATTGCAATCACAAAGACGGTCAAGAGATTATTCTGGAAACGAGTGGAGTCCCCATTCTGGATAATGCCGGCAACCTGGTCGGATACCGCGGTATCGACCGCGATATCACCCGGCGCAAAAGGGCTCAGGAAGCCCTCCGTGAAAGTGAGGAGCGGTTTAGAAATATCTACGAGGAGTCCCCCATCGGGATAGAGATTTTTGACCGGGAGGGCTTCCTGATCGACGCCAATAAGGCCTGCCTCGATATTTTCGGGGTTCCGGATTTGTCCGTGCCTAAAGTCAATCTGTTCGAGGATGCGAATATACCGGAAGATGTTATTAAGAAGTTGCTGGACGGTGAATCAGTCAGGATAGAGACTCGCTTCGACTTTAATTCAGTCCGCAATCGGAAGCTGTATGAGACGACCCGGTCGGGCACAATTCAGACTGACATCGTAATCACGCCGATGGGTGACAATGGCACCACTACCGGCTATCTCGTGCAGGTTCAGGACATAACCGACCGCAAGCGTGCAGAACAGGCATTGCGCCTGTCTCACCGGTTTCTGGAGATAGGCAACAAGAATATTGAAATGGCGGTTCTCTTGCGTGAATTTGTCGCCGAAATCAAACATTTTACAGGATGCTCGGCGGCAGGCATTCGCATTTTGGACGATGACCGGGCAGTTCCTTACCTGGCTTACGACGGCTTCAGTCGGCTCTTTTATGAGACCGATAATCCAGCCGCCATGAGCAACGAGCAATGCATGTGGATCAGTGTCATCACTGAAAAACTGAACGGAAACCTTCCCTTCTATACTCCCGGCGGCTCTTTCTACATGAATGCAGCAACGCAATGTCTGGCTTCCGTTCCGGAACAGCAGCACAGTAAAATGCACAGCATGTGCAAGCAATTCGGTTACGAATCAGCGGCCCTGCTGCCGATTCGAATCGGCGATCACATCATTGGCCTGATTCACATTGCCGATTTCCAAACAGATATGGTGCCGCTGGAAACTCTGGAAGTATTGGAGGCCGCAGCTATGGAGCTCGGTACCGCGATAAATCGAGTGCGTACACGGGAGGCATTGCGGCAGGCCCGTGACGAGCTGGAAATCCGAGTCCGGGAGCGCACCATGGAACTGGCTCGGGCGAACGAAAAACTACAGGACGAGATCGACGAGCGCAAGAAAATAGAGGATGCCCTGCGCAAGAGCTCCGAAGATCTTAAGCTCTTTGCCTATTCCATCATGCACGACCTCAAGAGCCCTGCAGTCGGGATCTATGGATTGTCCAGACTTCTGCAGAAGCAGTACGGAGAACTGGTGGACGATAGAGGTAAGAGCTACTGCAACCAGATCGCCAAAGCTTCCGAGCATGTGGCAGCATTAGTGGAAAAGATCAATGTCTTTATATCGAGCAAGGAGTCACCGCTCGAAATAGAAAAGATCAATGTCAATAAACTTCTCCAGATGATTAAGGATGAATTTTCAGCCCGCTGCAGGGTGCGCGGCATTAACTGGATCGAACCGGAGCCGTCGGTAGAGATTTACGCCGATCAACTGGCGCTGCTCAGAGTCATTAGAAACTTTGTCGATAACGCTCTCAAGTATGGCGGGGAAAATTTGAGCGAAATCAAGATCGGCTATGAGGAGTCGGAGCAGTTCCATATCTTGTCGGTAAGCGATGATGGCGTGGGAATAAAGTCTGAAGATCGAGAAAGAATCTTTGGACTGTTTCAACGCAATGTAAGCTCCAGAGAGGTGGAGGGGACTGGGTTGGGACTGAATATAGTTCGCGAAATAGCCGAACGCCACGGAGGCCGGATTTGGGTGGAGCCCGGCCCCAGGCGCGGAACGACTTTTTTTGTTTCCATATCCAAGGAGCTGGCAGCGCTCGGTACTGCGGGTGGCTAGGGCTGCCCCTTACCCACGATTCGTGCCGGGAAGTACTCCCCTCGTTCCCAAACTCTGTTTGGGAACGCATTTGGGCGCAAGCTCAGTTTGCTGTTCGGCCGCAAAGAAACGGCGTTTCCCGGTCATTTACGTGCCCAACAGAAGAGTTTGGGAACGAGCGGTAGAGTGGAACTTGGGCACGATGGAGGGACAGAGTTTGGGGCAAGCGGGGTAATTGCCTCTTGCACCGGCCACTCCAAAGAGACGTGGGTAAAAGCCAGGGCTAGGGCCGGTCTGAGCAGGGCTAAGGCCCTGCGCTACGTATTGTTGGACGGTCTTCCAAGCGAGCCCGAATGCCATGCAAGTTCAAGTTGGAGTGTTGACCTAACGAACTGAGTGAGATTCGCGTCGTTTTGTGCCGATGTTTTTATTTATCCGAGCCCTGTTGGTATCTGTGTTATGCGGTATGATCCTCCGGCTATACTTTCCAATCTCTTCAAGCTGTCTTGCTGCCCGGACTTGCTTTATGATCATCTTGGCGGGAAGATTCGTTTTCGAGCGGCTTCCGAGAGGCATCGGAAATGAGCACGGGCAAGTTGACTTTCTGGCTTGCCGCAGGCTGTATGATCGCATTGATTCATGCCTTTTCGCCGACCTGCTCAGCTGACAGCTTGCAAGGAGTCAGCATTTCTCGCCCGACCTTCCAGGCTCGATCTGAATGGCCGCTACCGGTTTCTTCCACGATCGTCTTTCCCGGCGCCTTGCCCCTGGTCAATGAAAATGCCACAAAAGTAAAGATCCCGATTCTTGGAGAAATTGACGCAAGGGACTATTCCCTTCTCTCCCTGGCTGTCCTGTTGGGCTTGATCGACGGCTTCAATCCCTGTGCAATGTGGGCGCTGGTCTATCTTATCTCTATTGTCGTCAGCCTTAGCGACAAGCGGAAGATATGGATCATCGTCGGTACTTTTGTCCTAAGCTCGGGTGTCCTGTATTTCCTGTTTATGTCGGCATGGCTCAACGCTTTTCTATTCTTGGGATACATGAGGCCGATTACGCTGATCATCGGCCTCATCGCCATTTACGTCGGCATGGGCAGCTTCATTGAGCTAATCAGGACAAGAGGGGCGGTGGCCTGCAACGTCGTAGATGAGCGGTCCAAAGAAAAGACCCTGAGCAAAATGAAAAAAATCGTACTGGCTCCGGTCACTTTTACATCAGTCATTTCAATCATAGTGCTGGCGTTCGTCATCAATTCGATGGAATTTGTATGCTCATGCGCCATCCCCGCTGTCTTCACTCATGTACTTGCACTGAGCAAGCTCTCCACTCTGGAACATTACTCCTACATTCTGCTCTACGTCTTTTTCTTCATGCTGGATGACTTAATCATTTTCGGCTCGGCGGCGTTCGCCTTCAACACCATTATTGGTAACAAGTATGTAGCGTACTGCAAATTAATAGGCGGGATAATCTTGACTGTTCTCGGCTTCATGCTGGTGTTCATGCCGCATATTTTACTGATGGGATAGCTTTTTGACTGCCCTATTTGAGAAAGTAATAGCAAATCAAAAAGAGGCTGAGCAGAGCAATGGCGCAGTAAAGAAGAACCTTTCTCCTTGAATTTCTTCTCTTGACATTGAGATACCTGTATCTTTCTGCAGAAAAACCGGCGGGAGCGATTTTATACTCTTCAACGAATTGCACTGTACCGGCGGCTTTCTCTTGCAGATTTTTTTTAGATTGTTTTGACCTTGGAGGCGGTAT
>JAVEVM010000883.1:0-2518 GCA_034005055.1 Desulforhabdus sp.
ATTCGGCCCGTAGACGTCACCAGGAACAACACCGTCCTCTCCCAGAACATCGCTGACGCCAAGATCTTCTTAGTGGGTAAAGGTCCCCTGGCCAAACAGCAAAAACCGGGTTGGCTCGGCCAAGTCGTAGACTTCATCTCACCATTTTAAGTGAGGCATTATGCTGCGAAACCTGCTTTCTTTTTGTTTGATCGTGCTCTTGAGCGTCATAGTGCTGCCGCCGCCGAGTAGTGAAGCCGCTCGAATCAAAGATATTGCTTTTTTCATGGGCACTTCCTCGAATCCGTTGGTCGGCTATGGCCTGGTTGCGGGATTAAACGGCAGTGGGGATAAGGACCGTACTGAATTCACAATCGCCACTCTGGCAAATTTGCTGGACAATGAGGGCATCAACGTGGATGCCGAAGATATCAAGGTGAAGAACGTTGCCGCAGTCATGGTGACAGCCAGCCTGCCTCCTTTTGTCCGTATCGGCAGCAAGCTCGACGTTCAGGTTTCCTCAATCGGTGACGCCAAAGACCTGCAGGGTGGAACACTGTTGATGACGCCTCTACGGGGTCCCAACGGCAAGACATATGCCCTTGCCCAAGGTCCCCTATCGACCGGAGGCTTTCACATTGCGGGTCAAAGCGGCACCTCGGTTCAAAAGAACTTCCCCACAGTGGGGTTTATTAGTGGAGGCGCGACCATAGCGCAGGAAGTAAACATCGATTTCTCAAACCATGAATCCCTGGATTTGGTATTACGCGCACCCGACTTCACGACTGCCCACAAGACCGCCGTGCAAATCAATGCGATTCTCGGCGGCAGCTATGCTCAGGCATTGGATGCTGCATCGATCAGACTCGATGTCCCCGGCCACTTTGTCGGTAGAGTCACCGAGATGATTGCCCAGGTGGAAAACATAGAAGTTGAGCCCGAGACGGTTGCCAAAATAATTATCAACGAAAGAACAGGCACTATTGTCATCGGGGAAAACGTTCGAATCGCACCGGTTGCAGTAGCTCACGGCAATCTGACCGTGCAGATCTCCGAAGATCCGTATGTTTCCCAGCCGTTGCCGTTCAGCGGCGGCCAAACCGCCGTCGTTCCTCGAACCGATATCAAAGTTCAGGAAGGCAAAGGCTTTTTGTCGGTAGTCGGAGGCGGAGTCACGATCGGCCAACTGGTTCACGGTCTCAATGCTATCGGCGCCACACCCAGGGACCTCATCAGCATTTTGCAGTCCATTAAGGCTTCAGGGGCTCTGCAAGCCGAGCTCGAGCTCATTTAACGGGAATTCAGCATGGCCAGAAAAGAAGCCCCATCAGGCAAAAAGGATACAAACGGTTGGATCACTACCTACACCGATTTGATGACCCTTCTGTTGACCTTTTTTGTCCTACTCCTGAGCATGTCGCAGAGGGAAGAGATTCGCACACGCAAAGCCCTCAATTCGTTGGTTGGCGCATTCGGCTTACTCCCAGGGGGGCGTTCTCCAATAGGGAAAACAAAAGGGACCGATGTTCGCGATGCCGCACCTCCCGTAGCGCCGAGCACGCCAGTCGATTTTGAGGTGCTCAAACAGCTGACAGTGACCACCCAGTTGGATCCCATGATCCAGATTCTTAAACAGAAGGAAAAGCTCGTCGTTCGCATAAATCAAAGAGCGCTTTTTGTTCCCGGCTCCAACGAGTTAACGCCGGAGATTCGTCATTTCCTGACCCTTCTCGTCGCACACCTGCAAAACAGCGAAGAAGACATCGAAATACACGGCCATACCGATCACTACGAAGCTCCGAAAGAACAGGATTGGCCTCAAAAGTCCTGGCTGCTGTCAGCTCAGAGAGCACAGGCCGTGCATCACTTCCTCCTGCAGCAGGGAATCGATTTCAACCGCTTGAGCGCTCATGGGTTCAGCTACTTTCAACCGATCATAGACAACAATGTCTTTCCGGAGCTGCGCCACAAGAATCAGCGGGTGGAGCTCCTACTGGGAGCCAGCACGACCGTTCCCAAGAGCCTTCTTCGGGACGAGCCCAAACCGAAATCGTTTCTTAACTACAAGAATTTTCTGTTCAATATCTTGCCTTCATCAAAAAAGCAGGCTGACAATTCAGATCAAGATGCGGTTCCGGGGAGGTACGACCAATGATGCGGAAGAAAGCAAAGCAGGAGGCCAAATCAGGAGGCGGGAGCTCCTGGATGGTGACCTTCTCGGATCTGTCCACCCTACTACTGACTTTTTTCGTGCTCCTGCTCTCCATGTCCTCGCTCGACACAAAGGCATTCAGAAGCTCGTTTCGCAACTTCAATGCATCCACCGGCATCCTTCAGTTTAAAGAACACGACAGTGTAAATATTGCCAAAGATATGGTGATCAAGGACCTGTGCAAAAACCTCGAAAGCGTCCATTCCCTTGACATACGGGATATCTCTGAGGGTGATCCGGGGCAGGCATCCTCAAATAAGGAGTTCAACCTGCTTGTCTCTTCGGGTAGCGGAGTATGGGTCAATCGAGGCCAGGAGAAGACTAAAT
>JAVEVM010000884.1:0-2517 GCA_034005055.1 Desulforhabdus sp.
CAGCGAATCGTGTACCGGTTCCGTCGATTTCCCCTGGAGAGCACGACACAACTGAACGTCTGATTCAAGTGCTCTGCCGTCGTCACATTGGTTCACAATTCCCGGCAGTTGGCCTCGGACAAAGCCTGCCCAGTCAGACCATGTTTCCCTCAGGTCGCTGATGTCGTCGTTCTCCACGCACCTGTCGAGGAGTCTGGCGAGGAACACCCGCCATTCAACAGCACTTGCCTCGCTGATTGGCCGACAGTGATGTCGAATGTCAGTCGCTTCATTCGGGTAGAATTTCAGGGCAATGTACCGGCCCATGCAGAAGAGGGCCTCGTCCATGGAATCGGGCCCGTCTGAACCCCAGAGGTGAATCGCCTTAGCCAGCAAAATGCCATCCCGAACAGGTTGACGGGTTGCGGCTGGCCGGAGTTCCTTGACAACCGAGTACCCTCTCGCCAGAACAGCGCTCTGTTCAGGCGGTATCCCCCGCGTTTTCAGGTAGGCAACGAATCGCGAGACCACTTCCGGCATCCGCGTCTTGTCATAGCGAAAGAATAAGCAGGCTGGGGTTTCGCCTTCGTAGGTATTCCCACGAATGTCACCATGCGCCACGAGCTTCCCGCATACGTCCACAATCGGTTGGTGGCTGCGTAAGTTGGCGGAGAGAAAGAGTTTTTTGAGGCCCTGTTGCTCGGCAAATATACGTACATTCTCAGGGTCTACTTTCTTGAAGGCGTAGATTGCCTGGTTCAGGTCACCAACCAGATGCAGGGCCGTGCCACTCTCGGCCAGCAACGCGAGTACCTGCATCTGGACCTTTGACAGGTCCTGACATTCGTCTACGATGATCGCGGGAAACCGGGCGGACAGTCTCTTTCTGAGGCGGGCATGGGATGACAGCAACGAGTGGCAAATCACCTCAACGTCATTGTGGGTGATAAGACCACTTCCCCAGAATCGTTTCTTCGCGTCGTTGAGGTCATCCAACTGCCACGATTCCAGCGCGAGGTTATTCCGCGCCCCATCCGTAGCCCGGTCCCCGGACTCGAATACAATGCGGTCGGTCTCCAAGTCTAAGTAGAACTGGTTGGCGAAAACCGAGCCAAGCCGGGCATAGGAGTATTTCGTTGCGAAGGAATTCAGAAACGGTGCCGTGGCCCCGGACTCAACGAGCTTCACGGATTTGTCCCCGCCCTGCCCCGTATACCCGGTCAGTAAGTGCCCGAATGGATTCAAGACGTAGCCGTGCAGCCAAGCATCCAGGGTACCGACGTAATGAGGATAGGCCGGACTGCCCGCAAATTGCGACACTCGTTGCCGGACGGTCTCCGCTGCACTGTTGGTGAACGTGAGTACGGCAAGACCTGAGCAGCATCGTTTCCATCGTTTGACCAAATACGCGGCACGCAGACCGACAACTTCAGTCTTGCCGCTCCCCGGACAGGCCCGGAGGAAGCTGCCTTGCCGCAGCTTGCACAACACATACTCAAGCTGCTCCTGGCTTTTCTCTGCGAGCCTACACCGGCCATGGGCGTGGCACAGGGGGGGCGTGCTGCCGCGCTGCTGGAAGCAGTCTGAAGGCGTTTTATCTCCCGGCTTTCCACATACCGTAAGCGCAACGCGATTCAGCATTTCGGTATGGTCACACATCAACTCCCCCACATGCCCACAGCACAGCCTTCCGAATGTAGTCCGGGACACCGAAGGTGACGCCGGGACGGGCAATCTTACACGCGAGCGCTTGAGCAAACTCCCCTTTGTCGATGTGTTGGAGCAGATAGCAGGATGCCGACGCTCTGCGGTCTTCATCTTCCTCGCTGGCCCAGTCCGTCACCTGCCAATTGGCGAACCGTGCTGACACTTTGGGCTGGTCCTTCCGCAGTTCTGCCGCCACTTCCAGCATGATGTCCAGATTCCCACCGGTCATACCCAAGTCGTACTCAAAGGTCTTCAGCTCTCCGGCAAAAAGGCGCGCATATGCAGAAGCGTTGATAGTAGGGATGAGTTCGAGCGCCTTGTTCGTCCCTTCCCTCTTGTCCGCTGGGGTCGGCTTTATGAGAATCTCGCTGCCATCTGCTGCTTTTTCGGTCTTCGGTGGATCTTGGTCAGTCAGGCCGGCGCAAAGGACAGGAAGTGAACAATGCTCGCCGCCCTCAAGGTTGCAGAACAACTGCATGAAGTGCTTGAAGTAGATCCCGTTCATGTTGACCACAGCGACTCCGCAGTCGTCGAGGCTTTCAGGGAGTTGTTTCTGCTTTGACGCTTTGGCGTTGTAATCCCGTAGGACGCGACTGGAGAGTTCCGGGAGAAGCAATGCTTCAGCAATCCCTTCGACAAGAATCACGGACTTGGCGAATAGGAGGGTGGACTTGGTCACATCCAACCACCGGGCAAGGAATGGCTTGCTTTCGCTGCTGAGACCGCATGCCCTAATAGGCGTCACGCTCGCGGTGGCTTTCCGGTCCACCGATAGGTGAAGCATGGTGTCGAGAGACACGGATGCACTCAAGACCGGTGAATGGGTAGAAA
>JAVEVM010000885.1:0-2513 GCA_034005055.1 Desulforhabdus sp.
GCGCGAATTTCTTTTCAACCTTGAGGCGTTGGGGGGGAGTACAAATGGAAAAAATGGCAACTCGGCAGGCAGGCAAATCAGTGCGGCTCTTGAAGCGCCTGCCTCGAACCGTTCACTGCCGATGGATAAGGTGCAGATACCGGCCGTTAATGGAAAGGATTAACGGCCTCCGAAGAGGCTGTTGAGGAATTTTCTGAAACCGCTTGCGCCAGCCTGAGCCGCAATTTCCGAACTGCCGGGCGGAGGAACTGAAGCATCCTCGGGCAGCCATTCGACCGAATCGATTTTAGCCGGCAAAAGGGCTTCGAAAGTTGGCACCAGTTTGCCCTCTATATGGTACCGTTTGATTTTATCCACGTGATCGAAATAGAAAGTAAATGAATCCATGAACCAGTTCTCGTTACGATCAAAATCGACACTGGTCTCAATCATGGTTCCGAAGTCTTCCCCCAGCCTGACATTCAAATCCTCTTTCCTGAGACCTTTGAAGCTCTTCACTATTGCCTGATTAGCTTCCCCGTCATTTTCCGTATCGATCATAAAAGTCAGAGTGATATATCCCGATCCATCACTGCGTCTGCGGGAAGATACGGCAATCAGTCCGTCCCGCTGCCGATCGATTTGAGGAGCGGTTAAACGAAATCCGGCAAAAGCAACAACCTTTTCTTTGGATTTGGCCGTGATAAAATCCTGTCGTAAATCAATGACTTCGGTCATGCTGCACCCTTGAGTTTGGAGAATGCTTTTGAGAGTCAATCATGTTGGTTAGTAACCGCGGACAACTGCAGTCGCAGTATAGGCAAGTTTCGATATCGATGCAATAAGGATAGCTCAGGGCAACGTCACTCATTTCGCCAACCACCTGGGATGGTTCAATAAGCAGAATTGAGTGGACAAGCACCTTATTCTCGTTCCCACGCTCCCGCGTGGGAACGAGGTGTAAAGTTGGGCTACTCCGCGCAGTCCGTGAGTGAATAGTGCGGGAGCGTGGAACCGATACGAAGGGCCGGTATCGTTCGAAATGCAAGGCACGCTTGAATTATAGTTGCTTGATCTGCTAATTTGCCTTATTCGCGATGGCTACAGGCATTTTACTTTCATATGAGAAGGCGAGCTAATGAAACAGGTAATTTTGGGTACTGCGGGGCACATCGATCATGGCAAGACATCTCTGATCAGGGCTCTAACAGGGATCGATACGGATCGCCTCAAGGAGGAAAAGCTCAGAGGCATCACCATCGAGCTAGGCTTCGCCTATGCCGATCTTCCCAACGGCGAGCGACTGGGAATTGTGGATGTTCCCGGCCACGAGCGATTTGTCCGACACATGGTGGCCGGAGCAACCGGTATAGATCTGGTGGCGCTGATCGTAGCCGCGGACGAGGGAGTAATGCCGCAGACCCGCGAACATATGGAGATTTGCCAGCTACTGCGGGTGAAGAAAGGACTGGTGGCGCTGACCAAAATCGATCTGGTGGAAGACCCCGAATGGATCGATATGGTCAAAGAAGACGTCGCTGAATTCTTGATGGGAACATTTCTTGAGAATGCACCGATTGTTCCGGTCTCTGCAGCGACCGGCGAAGGTCTGGACCAGTTCAGGGAGGAACTAAGTCGGCTGGTTTCCGAAGTAGAACCGCGCGGCTCGGACGGACCTTTCCGACTATCGGTGGATCGAGTCTTCAGTATGCGCGGATTCGGCACGGTAGTTACGGGCACCAGCATTTCGGGTAGACTTCGGGTCGGAGAGCCTGTTGTGGTCTATCCATCGGGGCATAAGGCCAAAGTGCGCGGGGTTCAGGTGCATAACGATGAAGTTCAGGAAATATTGCCCGGCCAACGCACTGCCATCAATCTACAAAGCACCGAGCGAGCTTTAATTCAGCGCGGGAATGTGGTAGCCACTCCTGGTGCGCTGGTTCCAAGCCATTTGCTGGATGTCCACCTGGAGCTTTTGTCCAGCTCACCCAGGGCTCTGAAAAATCGAGCAAAAATCCGTTTCCACACCGGCACTGCCGAACATTTGGCAACCATCGTGCTGCTGGATAATGAAGAGCTAAAGCCCGGCGAAAAAGCGTTTGCTCAGATCAGGCTTGACGAGCCCATAGCGGTTCTGAGGGCAGACCGGTATGTCGTCCGCTCTTACTCTCCTGTAATGACTATCGGCGGTGGAACCATCTTGCACCCGATGCCGCACAAGCACAAGGGCCACGGCAAGCTGGAGGCGGCAAAAGCCCTTGATATCCTTCTGCAGGGGGATGATCCGGCCATCATCTTATGGCATATTCTCGATGCGGGATGGGGGGGATTGAGCGAGCAAGAACTACGCATCCGTTCCAATGTTCCCACCAAACCATTTGATAAAACCCTACAGCAGTTTGTCAGTCAAAAGAAGGCGATTCTTTTTGACAAGGAGAATCGCAGACTGATTCACCCCGAAGTATTGGCCAAATTAAAAGAGATGATATTCGAAAGCCTGACCGACTACCATACGCGATTCCCGTTGAAAACAG
>JAVEVM010000886.1:0-2513 GCA_034005055.1 Desulforhabdus sp.
TAGAACAAAAAACGGGGCTCGATCTGGTGCATCTGAGTGTGGCCGAAGAGGGTGAAAAGTACACTTTCGACAGGCTTAACGCCCGTCCGCGGCCGGTAATAACGAGCCCCACCTGGAGCGGCATTGTATCTGAAAAGCGCAGTTATTCACCGTTAGTCATCAACATCGAGGAAAAGGTCCCTTACCGAACGCTCACGGGCCGCGCGCAATTTTACCACGATCACCAAAGGATGCTGCAGATCGGGGAAGGCCTGCCGATCTTCCGGCCACCTCTTGACATGCAGGCCATGGGCTCCACCCGAGTGCCCGAGGTTCGCCAATCGCAGCGGGAGATCATCTTGAATTATCTCACTCCGCACTCTAAGTGGTCGATTCACAGCACCTATTCCGATGTTCTCACTATGCTGACCCTGTTTCGGGGCGGCGAGGCCATCTGGATCAATGACCGGGACGCAGCCTCAATAGACGTCAAAGACAACGACTGGGTGGAATGTTACAACGTGCACGGCGTGGTGATGGCCAAGGCGGTGGTGAGCCATCGCATCCCGCCCGGCAAAGCGTTCATGTATCATGCCCAGGAGCGGCTCATCAATACCCCTGGATCAAAGATTTCCGGCAAAAGAGGCGGCACCCATAATAGCGTCACGCGCATTCTCATGAAGCCGACTCAGATGATCGGCGGTTATGCTCAGCTGAGCTATGGCTTCAATTACTACGGTCCCACCGGAGCTCAGCGCGATGAAGTGATTGTGGTGCGAAAGGCGCGGGAGGTGCAATGGTATGAAGATTAAAGCCCAGATCGCCATGGTGATGAATCTCGATAAATGCATCGGCTGTCACACCTGCAGCATTCCATGCAAGAATGTGTGGACCAATCGGGAGGGTGCCGAATACATCTGGTACAACAATGTCGAAACCAAGCCCGGGGTGGGCTACCCCAAAAGATGGGAAAATCAAGCCGAATGGAACGGCGGCTGGCGAATCAAGCTCGGTCGACTCTCGCTTCGGGCGGGCGGCAAGTCGCACAAGATGCTCAACATTTTTCACAACCCCGATCTTCCCAAAATCGATGATTACTACGAGCCGTGGACCTACAATTATGGCGACCTCGTTTCAAGCCCGCGGAAACGAAACCAACCGGCACTGCGCCCCAAATCGCTGCTCACCGGAAAGAACCTGCAGATCAAGTGGGGCCCCAATTGGGAAGACGATCTGGCGGGGGTGAACGTCACCGGACTCGATGATGTCAATTTTCGAAGCATAAAGGAGCGCAACGCCTATCTGCGGTTCAAGAAAGTGTTCATGTTTTATCTGCCGAGGATCTGCGAGCACTGTCTAAACCCTTCCTGTGTCGCATCGTGTCCTTCAGGAGCGCTTTACAAGCGGGATGAAGACGGCATTGTGCTGGTGGATCAGGAGCAATGTCGCGGCTGGCGCTATTGTGTGTCGGGCTGCCCTTACAAGAAGGTCTACTTCAATTGGAAAAACGGCCGATCGGAAAAGTGCATCTTCTGCTATCCCCGAATTGAGGCGGGAATGCCGACTCTATGCGCGGAAACCTGCGTTGGGCGCATCCGTTCTATCGGTGTGCTGCTCTATGATGCCGACCGGATCTTTCGCGCCGCTTCCACCATAAACGAGAAGCTTCTCTATGAGGCGCAAACTTCGCTTTTCCTCGATCCGAACGACCCCGATATTGCAACTCGGGCGATCGAAAGCGGTATACCGGCGAGTTACGTCGATGCCGCCAGACGGTCGCCGGTCTATAAACTGATTGTGAAATGGAAGCTGGCCCTGCCGCCCCATCCAGAATTCAGGACTCTCCCCATGGTATGGTACATTCCTCCTTTGAGTCCGCTGCTCGATCAGCCGGATCGTTCAGGGGAGCCGCTCGGAATGAATGACAATATGCGGATTCCCCTCAAATATCTGGCGAATCTTCTGGCTGCCGGCGATGAGGCTCCCGTCAGACTTGCCCTGGGACGGCTCATGGCGCTGCGCAAGTATATGCGCTCGGTCCGTGTGGAGCGGCAGCCGGACGCCTCGATTCTGGAAGAAGTCGGATTGGATGAGGGAACGGCCAAAGAGATGTATGCTCTTCTTGCCATTGCCAAATATGAGGAGCGCAACGTCATTCCGACGGTAAGGCGTGAAACCGTCGAAGACCTCCACCGCCGGCAGGGAGAATGCAGCTATCCGCCGGACAGCCTGGGATGAGCATAGAGCATGGAGCTTGAAGCTTGGAGTAGGTTATGGAGCATGGAGTAAGGGGTAGGGTCGTGGAGTAGGAGCTTGAGGTAGGGAGGATCGATCCAGTTTCGTTCGTCACCGAGCTCTTCTTTTCCCTCGTTCAAGACCCTCTTCACCGCCGCGTCCGAAAACAAACGGATCGCCTGCCAAACTCCACTTATCCCTCGTTCCCAAACTCTGTTTGGAAACGCACCTGGTGGCAAACTAAGTATGCGATTCCGTGGCCGAGGTAAGCGGCAAAGAAACAGAGGTTTGCCTGGCTC
>JAVEVM010000887.1:0-2512 GCA_034005055.1 Desulforhabdus sp.
ACACTCTGCCTTTCAGGTACTTCGAGCCAATGCCTGTCGGCCGGTACAAAGGTGAAAAGATCGAGCCGCAAATGCTTGACTTAATGCTCGATGAGTACTACCAGCTTCATGGCTGGGATCAGGCTACCGGAATTCCTCTCAGGGATGTCCTGCGCGATCTGGAGCTTGACTTCGCTGTTCCGGAGGCAGATTAGATCAAAATACCGCTTTGTTTGACTACTTTCTTTGCCGATACAGATCCGGCTCGACAACTTCAACCATGTTATTGACATTCAGGCGAAATTCCAAGAATTCATTGATCCTTTCGGCTTCCTGCAAGGGATTTACAATGACATCGTGGTAGTTCACATATAATGTCCGAATGTTCTGCTGCTTCTTCAGCCAACTTTCGATTATCGTCAGGTGCTTTTTAAACAGCAATGACATTTTGCGCTCATCAGCTACACCCGCATCTTTACCGCTGTTTTCAAGCATTTTCCTTTGCGAGGCCAAAATCTCCTGCATTTTGCGCCTCATGAAAATAATGCGGTACTGCCTTTCCGCAGGAAGGTCGTAAAGCAGTTGGGAGACCATCTTGAAGACCTTACCGTTCGCCTCCTCAAGCCAGGACGCGTCTTCCTTTACTTTCTTTACCTTCTCCAGTTCGTAGTAACCCCTGGGGTTATCCTCATCGGGCTTTCTTACATTGTCTGTAAGGATTTCCAGCCCGGCCGCCTGCAACATCCGCATCATCATAGAGGTTCCCGAGCGCGGCAGACCAGAAACAACTGTAATATAATCCATGGTTCTATCCCCAGAAGTGATCCGAACATCGCTCGGCCGCAAGTAGGCAGTGTGCTGCCCTTTCAACCAAGCCTACTCCTCGTTTATAAAACAAAAAATTATGTTATCATAACGAGTATTGCTCCGCCATTGGAGTTTGAACATCTGTAAGAATCGCCGTACGGATCTTACCGACCAAGTATTCAGGTATTCGAGCCGAAATGTAAAAGAAGGAGTATGATGACAACAGTATTCGAACAGGGACCGATTCGCCCGCCAAGTGAAGCTGGAAGTCTTCTGTTGCGATTCACTCGCAATTGCCCGTGGAACAAGTGCACCTTTTGCCCTATTTACAAAGGCCGAAAATTCAGCAGAAGGTTCTTACCGGAAATCAAGCGGGATATCGATGCAATTGGAAGAATTCTCAGAGATCTTCAGGTCTTATCAGAAAACATGGGGTTTGAAGGAGAGATCACCAGGCCAGTTTTGACCGAGATATTCACTGGCTCAGCTTACAGTGCCTCTTTCCGCCATGTTGCCGCCTGGGCTTGCCACGGCAACGGAACGGTCTTTATTCAAGACGCAAACAGTCTGATGATGCCCACGGATAGCTTGGTTCAGGCGCTTCGCTATCTGATTGCTACGGTACCGGGAATTCGCCGCATCACCTCCTATGCACGAAGCAGCACACTCGCTCGCAAGGGTCTTGATGAGCTGAAAGAAATTCGAGCGGCCGGCCTCGATCGCATTCATATCGGCCTGGAGAGCGGGTCGGACCGGGTACTCAAATTTGTCAAGAAAGGGGCAACAGCCGGCCAGCATATCGAAGCAGGGCGGAAAGTCATCCAGGCCGGAATGACACTCTCCGAGTATGTCATGCCCGGTTTGGGCGGAAAAGCATGGTCAAGAGAGCACGCCACTGAAACGGCTCGAGTCCTGAATGAAATCGACCCTCATTTCATCCGGCTGCGCAGTCTGCGCGTCCCTCCCAGCGCCCCGTTATACAAAAATATAAAAGAAGGCGAGCTCATCCCGCTCCACGATGACGAAGCGGCCGCAGAAATCAGACTGCTTATTGAATCGCTGGATGGTATTCGCAGCACTCTCACCTCGGATCACATTATGAATCTTCTTGAAGAAGTTGCAGGCAGCATCCCCGATGACAAGCAGCATATGCTGTCCATCATCGACCGGTATCTGAGACTTCCCGCTGAGGAAAGGCTGCTGTTTCGCCTGGGTCGTCGCGGTGGTGCGGTGCGGTCCCTGGACGACCTTCAAAATAAGACGCTTAGAAGCAGATTGGAACAAGCACGAAGGGAACTGGAACTGGAGGCCAACGGCGATATCGAAAGGGTAATCACTGAGCTCGGAGATCAGTATATTTGAAAGAACAGATGAGGGCAGAAGACAGAAGACTAGAAAAGGAGATGCGGAGGAAGGCATTCCGGCGCAGAAAGTGTTTGAGAGATTACAGGATCTGACTCAAAAATAACTTGGTGCGTGCATGAGTCGGATTGATGAAGAAGTGCTCCGGAGTCCCTTGTTCCACCACCGCCCCATGATCCATGAAAATGACTCGATCGGCGACTTCTCGGGCAAATCCCATTTCATGGGTCACAACCACCATGGTCATTCCTTCCCTGGCCAGGTTTTTCATGACGTCAAGCACTTCCCCTATCATTTCCGGATCTAGCGCCGAGGTCGGTTCATCGAACAGCATGATCTTTGGGTTCATTGGCAAAGCGCGCGC
>JAVEVM010000888.1:0-2511 GCA_034005055.1 Desulforhabdus sp.
ACGGTCCCTCGCGGTTCCGCCCTTGCCTTCGGCTAGTAGTTGTGCAAATGTCTAGAAGGACACTTGCAGGATTCACATACAGGGGACTTTCACCCCATGAGTTCACGCCCATGCCGGGCGTACACCTCAGCTTCCACCGGGCCGCGCGGGATAGGGTGTTTCTTTCATTGGGTTTTTTGGCGCGCGGCCGGTGAAGCTCCTGTTGAACGGGAGCTGCAGGCATAACAAATTTCTCGAACTGGCAATAAGTGGCGATGCTACCTGCATCGTGAGCGGTGACAGCGATCTATTGGTTCTAAATGCATTCCGTGGGGTGGCGATCCCGACGGCATCCCGAAAGTCGGGCTAATTTCTAAGCAGGCGGCTCTCCCCGCTCATTCCAGCCTCGTGCCCGATAGTAATCTTTCAGCATCTGCGCCATCTGCTCTGCAGTGATCACCTTGCCGGTCTCGGGCAGGGGCTCGGTGTGAAAGCGGCCGGGCAGAAGATCGTCTTGCATGGTGAGACCTTCACGCAGATTGAATCGCCGGGCATCGTCGGTCACAGCCGAAGCAATACGGCGCATGGCTGCTACATCCAGATCCAGTCCGGTTGCACCCTTGATCATTTCAGAGAGCTGCTCCCATTGATAAAGATCTCGATAGAAACGGCACAGAACGAGCGTATCAAAGATGGTGAGGCGATCTTCCCATGCGGTGAATAGTTCGCCCTTGCCTTCGATTGTATCGCGATCCACCATGCCGCTCAGCTCCGGCTTATAGAAGGTAGCGCGCAGATGGCACGCGCCGCGGTCGGATGTCCCATAGGCGAGCCCCATTCCTTTAAGAATGCGCGGATCGTAACCGGCCGGCTCAAGCCCTTTGACATGAATGGCCTGATCCTCCATGCCCCACTCCTTTGCGGCGTGCTTGATGCCGTGTGCCAGAGTGTCGCCGATGCCGCGGCGGTAGGCAATGTCTTGCAGGAGCTGCGCCACCTCATCCACCTGGCCGTAGTCGATCGAGGTATCGATTTTTCCTTGTCGAGCGGCCTCGATCGCCAGGCCGGCAAGATTTCCGGCGGTAATGGTGTCGATACCGAGCCGGTCGCATAGGTCGTTAAGATAGGCGATTTCTTCAATGCTTGAAATTTCGCACAGACCACCAAAAGCGAAAATGGTTTCGTACTCCGGCCCTTCGATCTTGAGGCCCTTGTGGCGTCCCGACTTTACCGTTGAAAGTCGGCCGCAGGCCATGAAGCATTTGAGGCAGGCGTGCGGTTCTACCTCGCACCGGGTGTGCAAGGCGGTCGTGTTGAACTCTTCGCGGTGCTCTGATCTTCCTTTGCGCCAATAACGAGTGGGAAATCCTCCCGCTTCGTTCATGATGTCGACCAGCATGGAAGTTCCCATGCTCTTGTAGGCTTTGACTCCGGCGTTCTCCTTGCCGATCTGGGCCAGCGATCTGGCAAACCTTTTCAGCAGCTCGGGATCGGCAAATTCTTTCCTGCTGTTTCCCCAAAAAGCGATCGCCTTGATCTTCTTCGATCCCATGACGGCACCGACACCGGTTCTGCCCGCACTACGCCAGTAATCGTTTTCAATCACCGCAAAGGCGACCTGATTCTCGCCGCCAGGCCCAATGCAAGCCACTCCGCATTTACCTGCTTCGGGGCGATTCCGTCCAATCCACTCCTTTACGCGATCTTCAGTGGCATAGGAATCCAGGCCCCAGAGATTCTCGGCAGAATGAAACTGAGCCCCCTGCGGACTGATTTCGAGCCACACCGGTCGATCGGCGGCGCCCCCAATCATCAGTGCATCGAAGCCGCTCCCGCTTAGATGCTCGGCAACGGTGCCGCCGGAATAGGATTCGGAAATAAAGCCCGTTTGTGGCGACTTGGTGTATACGCCGTGTCGGCAGCAGCCCCATACGGGACTGCCCGAAATGGGACCGTTGGCAAAGATCAGGTGATTTTCGGGGCTCAAGGGTTCGACCCGCGGCGGGTTGTGGGCGAGCAAAAGCTGAATGGCCAGTCCTTTGCCCCCGAGTCCGCGGCGCAGCACCGCATCTTCCGGCTGCTGGACGGTAGAGGTTTTTGCACCCGCATCTACTCTAAGAATTTTATTGTAAAACCCGTACATGGCATCGGTCTCCTTTCAATCTTCTCCTACAGCCCCAAGTACGCTGTCTTGATGTGGGGATTGTCCAAAAGATCCATGGCCGCTCCTTCCAGGACGATTCGTCCGTGCTCCAGGACATAACCGCGATCGCTCAATCCCAGGGAATGCTTCACATCCTGCTCGACCAGAAGAACCGTTGTGCCGTGCTCGGCAATGACTCGCACCGTTTCGAAAATCATTTTGATGAGGATCGGAGCCAGCCCCAGGGATGGCTCGTCCAGCATCAAAATCTTGGGCATGGCCATAAGTCCGCGGGCAATCGCCACCATTTGCTGCTCGCCCCCCGAGAGGGTCATGGCCATCTGTGCCTCCCGTTCCCGCAGGCGGGGGAACATTTCATAGACCTCTTC
>JAVEVM010000889.1:0-2511 GCA_034005055.1 Desulforhabdus sp.
AGTCGGATGAAAGATCTGTGGCCAAAACGATCTTCTCAAACATGGCGGAGCCTCCTGCAGGTTTTTATCCTCGACTTCTCGGCCAGGTGCGCGTCGATTCACAGACAGGCCTGGCGGTGCATTTGAATCTGGGGACTGCGATCACAGCGGCCAGACCAGCAGGAGCATCGGGACGCCGACCATGATGACAATGATTTCAAGCGGCAGGCCCAGGCGCCAGTAGTCGCCAAAGCGAAATCCTCCTGGCCCGAGGATCAGCGTGTTGTTCTGATGTCCGATGGGGGTAAGAAAGGCACATGAGGAACCGACCGCCACGGCCATCAAAAAGGGGTCGGCACTGACCGTGAGATTTTGTGCAACGTTGATGGCAATCGGACACATAACCGCCGCTGTAGCGGCATTGTTCATGAAATCAGAAAGCGTCATCGTGACGATCAGGATCAACACCAGAGTGAACACCGTTTGACCCCGGGCAAAGCCATACACAAGCCATCGCGCAATCAGAGCTGCCGTGCCGCTGGTTTCCAGCGCCTGGGCCACCGGCATCAGAGCCCCCAACAGTACAACCACTGACCAGTCCACAGAGTCGTAAAACCGGCGCGGAGGAATCAATTTCAGCAACACACACGCCAAAGCGGCTCCTACAAACGAAATCGCCGCCGGCACCAGACCGAAAGCGGATGCACTCACCCCTCCGGCCATCACAGTGCCCGCCAAAACCGCTTTACGTTTACTGGGCAGATGCAGTGCACGCTCAGCCAAGGGAGCACAATCGAATTGAATCGCGAACTCATTCAGCACATCGCGTTCCCCCTGCAGCAGCAGGACGTCGCCAGCGGCCAGATGCATGGAGCGCAGCCGAGCAAAGGTCCGTCGTCCCTGGCGCGAAACCGCCAGCAGGTTAATGCCGTAGCGCGTGCGCAGCCGGATGTCGGTAACCGTTCGGCCGGAGAGGCTCGAGTCAGCAAACAACACCATCTCCGCGAGCACCACCTCCCCGGATTGTACCTCCTTCTCCATCTTGGCGCAGCGATCCTCGTCATCGACTGACTCCTCAGTGCATTGGAGCCGAGTGTCTTCCTCAAGCTTCAGGCCCAGCACGGAGAGCAACTCCCTTAGTGCGGGTGGATCCGCCTCGATTACCAGAATGTCTCCGGCTCGTATTCGGCGCCTCGGGTTGGGCGCAGGGATGCGGGCTTCGTTGCGCACCAGACCAACGACCTGGGCATCGGCTTTCTCCAACGCCGTCTCTATTTCTTCAAGTAACATTCCGTCGGCCTTGGATTTCTCGGGCACGCGGGCTTCGGTGAGATAGGCACCAATCTCGAAACCTTGACCGCTCACTTCTTTACGAACTGGAACAAGACGCCAGCCAACGGCGGCAATGAAGAGAATACCACTCCCGGCCACCGCCAGACCAACCGGACTGAAATCGAACATGGCGAAGCTTCCGCTTCCGCTTTGGGCACGAAATCCAGAAACAATCAGATTGGGCGGAGTGCCGATCAGGGTTGTCATGCCCCCGAGGATCGAACCAAAGGCCAGGGGCATAAGCAAGCGGCCGGGCGGCAGCTTCTGGCGAGCGGCGAGTTGGATCGCTACCGGCATGAGAAGCGCCAGGGTCCCAACATTGTTCATGAAAGCGGACATGATCGCAGCGAGGCTCACCAGTACCGCAATGGTGAAAGTCAGCCCGGCTGAGCGCGGCATCACGGAGCGCATCAGGTAATCGGCCACGCCCGAAGACTGCAGTACCCCGCTCAGGATCAGCACGCCCGCGACGGTGATGACCGCAGGGTGGCCGAAGCCGGCGAAGGCTTCGCCAGCCGGCACCAATCCCCCGAATACACAGCCCAGCAGGGCCGCAACAGAAACGAAGTCGTGCCGCCAGCGGTCCCATATGAAAAGAGCAATCATGGCAATGATGATGGCAATGATGGTGATTTGTTCAGAGGTCATCTTTCAGTTCCATCGCCTCAGGCTCAGAAAAATGCCGTGCTTTCGCCTATTGTTCAAGGACCTACGCACACCGAAATAGAAGAAGGATAGTGCATATTGAAGATAAGGCCGACTGCAGCGCCTGTAACCTCGCACTACAGCCGGCGGACAAAGGCGGCATCCGACAGAGTAGCCGCGCCATGAGAGCAATCGATTTGAGGCCTGCAAATTGTTGGATCAACTTAACTGTCATCATAATAGAAATGATGTGGATTTCAACACGCGATTCAAGGCAATGGTATGACTTCCACAGCTTCTTGCGGTTGCCCCTCTCTAAAACTTGTCCAACGGGCTCTTTTGAATTAGTTTGTGCTTTGTGATAGTCTTGTTATTTTCTTCTGCTCTGACGATTGCGCTGTTCACGCTATAAAGTATGCATCGTTTATTTTTGAACCATGGAGGAGGCCGCATGCGAGCGAAGACTACCTGGACCTTACAGTCCTTTTTGACCTGTTTAGTGTGGAATGGGGTTTTGACCGGATTTTTCTTCCTGCTGGCCAGGCAGATCCTGCT
>JAVEVM010000890.1:0-2507 GCA_034005055.1 Desulforhabdus sp.
TCAAGGGAATTCAAAGACCTGGTGGTTGCCAGAGCCGAAAAGGACCCCGAATTCCGCCGCGGCCTCATCACCGAAGCGCTCACCATGATCCTGCGGGGCGACATCACCGCCGGGCGGCTGATGATCCGCGAGTACATCAACGCCACAGGGTCCATGGGCGAAATCTGCCGGAAGCTCAACAAGCACCAATCGGGGGTGGTGCGCATGCTCGGACCCAAGAGCAACCCGACGCTCGAGAGCTTCGTGCCGGTGGTGCGGGCTTGTGCCGAGCGTGAAAAAATCGAGCTGAGTGTCTGCGAGAACCGTTGTTCCGCCTGAGGGCGGCTTACTCCTCGTGGACGGCCACAGCCGATCTGGTTCAAGCCGCTCCCGGGGGATTTTTGCGGCGGCGTTCCTCGGCCGCCTGTTGCAGGGCCTGGTAGGTGAGGGGATCGACCTCCAGCGGTTCGGTCAGGAAGAAGACATAGGACTCGAATTTGCCCATGACCCCCTGGAAATGCCCAGATCCCGGTAGCGCGACTTGGGGTACGCACAGTCCAAAGTGATTCCGTCGTCTTCCGCAAGCGAGGCCGGTATCCAGAAAGCGCCCCCCCGCTTCGACTTTTCGAACGCTCCACCGGCAGGTGTCTGCCGCAAGCCGTTCAGGACAATCCCTTGTGACGCTTCACGTTGAGGGCCTTCCATTCGAGAAGCGGCTGGCATTGAATGCGACGCTGCAGAGTTTCGTCGGCGGTCAAAAGGGTGGCGTCGATCATCCCTCGGTCAAGCAGTAAATCCAAGAACTTGCGCTCAGAGCTCGTGAAGGGCAGCACCGCGGACAGGCCTTCACGGCATTCCTTCACAAGACGCATCCCGTATTCGGCTGATTCCGATGGGGCCTCGGCCGCATTGACGCGCAGTGTAGGGGCCAACTGCCTGGCCAAATCCATGGCGTCGAAATCCACATCGTCCGCGGAGACCGTTCTCCAATCCTTCCTGTTAACACCGGGTGGTGGTTCAGTTTGTCCAGAAGATTGAGCAGGCAAAGTACCTTTTCGACCATCTCCGCCCTGAATCCTGTGGCCGCGGCGATGGGCAACACCTCTGATGACGAGAAGATCACAGCACCTCCTCCCAGGATCTGCTCAAAATCTCGACCGGGATCATGAGGTTCCAATCCCCGACCCACCGGCAGCCAGAGCGTTTGCCGCGCACGAAATAGAGGGGTTGCCGTGGACGTAGCCTTCGCAAAGGCTCCAGGTGAACATCCTCGACCATCAATACCTCTTTATGCTGATCCAGAAAGAAGCCCACCTTGGCGGCCGTGGTTGCATTCTCCAGCAAAAGGACATAGGCGACAACCTGATCCAGGTCGAAGAATTCTATTGATTCCAGGGACCGCCATATCTCTTCCCAGCTACCGCTCAAGTCCGGCCGGTCCAGGACATCCACCAAGGTGCGCTCGAGGCTGGTGACCCGCAGCTCTACACCGGAGCGGTTGCGCCGGGTAACCCCAAACATCTCCGCGCCCTTGGCTTGCAGGGTCGCCGGCACGGGAGCACGTATGAATTCATGGGCCTGGAAGATCAGCGGCATGGACTTGCTTGCCGACACATAGTGCAGCCTTGTGTGGACCGAGTAGGCCTTGCCGTGAAACTCCAGGGCGGAATGGTAGGCGAGCACCGCATCCGGGGTCAGCTTGGCCGCCACCAGATAGGGGTCGACCGGGATCGATGTCGGATCGCCGCCCGCAGGCACCGTTGCATACAGGCCCCGCCGGATCGGCAGGATGCGCCCCTTTTTGCGATAGTAGGTCAACAGCGACCTGCGGGTATTCGGATTGCCCGACCCCCTTTGGGATAAAAAGCGATCCAGCTCTTCCACGGTAAACACGGCATGCTGTTGCAGGAATTCATCCGTTTTCATCGATTGATCCAATTTGACGTTTATCCGATATTATATCAAAAAAATTAGTCTGAGCTAATATAAATGTCAAATTTATCTCAACGCATATCCCTCTCAATCATTTAACAATCATATTGGATAGTACCAATTTAATTGATATTTTAGGGTCTATTTGTCAAATTTTAGCGCCGATTGTGACTGAAACCGCCATCAATATCGGCACGGCGGCGATTTTGGTCCCTGTCGGCCGGGTAACGCCGATGGAGTTTGAACGAATCCTGTGCTAGTGTCCGTCCCGAAATGGTAGATTTTGGCCAGGCTCCAGTGAACCCCGAATCGGATGGGTGTGATGGGCACCAAAACCGGGAATCCGCGAACTCCCGATAAAGGCGAGATCATCCTTTATCAGTCGCCGGACGGCAAGTCGGCCCTGGATGTACGGCTGGAAGGGGAGACGCTGTGGCTCAACCTCAACCAGATGGCCGGGCTATTTGAGCGGGACAAGTCCGTCATTTCCCGGCATTTGGCAAATGTATTTAAAACCGGTGAGTTGGACCGGAAGGCAACTGTTGCATTTTTTGCAACAACTCATGGGCAAGAACCGAGCCCTTTACGGCAAGGAC
>JAVEVM010000891.1:0-2505 GCA_034005055.1 Desulforhabdus sp.
GATTCCCTGCACAAACAAGAATTGTCCCGTGTCATCGCGAAAGATGGGGCCCCTCATCTTCACCCATTTTAGCTTTCCCTCTCCGGTGACGATCCTGAATTCGGCCAGGAAGTAATCTTCGGATTGAAGCGCTCTTTTGAGGGCATCTTCAAGCAGCTTTCGGTCGTCGGGGTGGACGATATCCAGCCAGCTCACCTTCCTTTCCAGGAAATCCTTGCGCGAATATCCGGTGAGCTCACAGATCTTTATGTGAAAAAAATCAAAATACCACTCGTCATCAATTCTGAAATAGAGGAGATCCTTTGTTTCAAAATGGATTTCTTGCGGGTAAACTTTAAAATTAACGATGTTCTGCAATTCCTTGACCTTAGCTTGAAGGTCTTGGTAACTCGGCTTTCCCATAACAATATCCGTATAGGCTCTGATTTAACGATTTGACATTCCTGTCGGGCACCGGATGCCGGGCTCAAAAATAAGTCAATTTATCCCGCAGGCACGTTGCAGGCAGAGTGATTCGCCGGCTTTCAGTTTTTATTATCGACTACCATTCTGCTCACGTCCAGAGCAATTCCGTTCCGCGTCAACTCGCGCGAGCGAACGCCTATACTTAATGATTTTGACATCTTGACAGCCAATTCACGAATGAGCACTTTAAATAACGAGGGAAAAACCAGGTGTCAACAGCAGGCAGTAACTATTGGCCAGAGAGGAGGGAATGCCATGAAAGCGGGAGTGGTCTTTACAGGAACCGGTCCGATCCTCATTCTGACTTCCTACGACTCTTTCACCGAGCCGAAGTTTGTAGAGAAGCTGAATGCCAAAGGGATCAAGAAGTTTATCGTGCACGAGGTCCCTTTGGACAAGGTCAAAGAAAAGTACGGCATGCATTTTTCAGTGGTGATGGGGGATCTGCATGAGACAGACGACTTGCGGGTGCTCGACTATGACGGACATCACATCTTCTTGAACTTCTCATTTGCGGATCTGGGAGAAGCAATTCGTTACGAGCCCTAACGCCGATTCAGTGCCTCAATCAGCTGAGGATCCCATTGGACCATCTCATCTGAACACTCAGTCTAGTCCAGCAACAAAGTGAACGTACCGCTCTAAACTCCTTCTAGCTTCAATGTTTCAATAACAATACTTTCCGCCTCTTGTTGAATTTGGATCAGATGCTCTCGACCTCTAAAGCTTTCAGCGTACACTTTGTACACATCCTCGGTCCCCGACGGACGAGCTGCAAACCATCCATTCTCTGTCACCACCTTGAGTCCACCAATCGAGGCACCGTTTCCGGGTGCCTCGGTTAGTTTTGCAAGTATGGGTTCGCCGGCTAGTGTCGATGCGGCTATGCGCTCCGGCGAAAGCTTCTGCAGCACGTGTTTTTGTTCGGGAGTCGCCGGTCTGTCTAATCGCTCGTAAATTGGATCGCCAAATTGGGCGGTGAGGAGCCGATAATGCTCGCCCGGATCGCGGTCCGTTGCTGCGGTTATCTCAGCTGCCAATAAATTCAATATACTCCCGTCCTTATCCGTAGTCCAAACGGTTCCGTCCTTGCGCAAAAAGGACGCGCCCGCGCTTTCCTCTCCGGCAAATCCATAGGAGCCGTCTATGAGGCCGTCTACAAACCACTTGAACCCTACCGGCACCTCGAAAAGCCTCCTGCCCAGATGGGCGGTTATTCGATCGATCATGCTGCTGCTGACCAGCGTCTTGCCGACCGCCACATCCCGATTCCATGCGGTTCGATGCTGAAATAAATACCATATCGCCAAGGAAAGATAATGGTTGGGGTTCATCAACCCCGAGCTTGGCGTCACAATGCCGTGCCTGTCGCTGTCCGGATCGTTGCCGAAAGCAATGTCATATTTGTTTCGCAATTCGATCAAGCTCGCCATGGCGTACGGGGATGAGCAATCCATGCGAATCTTGCCGTCTTTGTCGACGGTCATGAAGGCGAAGGTTGGATTAACAGCGGTATTGACCACATCAATATTGAGTCCGTATCGTTCCGCAATCGGCTGCCAGTATGCTTCAGCAGAGCCGCCCAGGGGATCTACCCCGATTTTTATGCCGGAGGATTTGATAACATCGAAATCGATCACATCTTGCAGGTCATTGACGTACGGCCCAATGTAATCGAATTTGTGGGTGGTGGCTGCATGCATTGCCTTATTAAAATTGACCCTGCCGACTCCTCTGTTGCCCGCACTGAGAAGCTCATTGGCACGGCTCTCGATAAGCTTCGTAACATGGGTGTCGGCCGGACCGCCGTGCGGTGGGTTATATTTAAAGCCCCCATCCTCCGGAGGATTGTGTGACGGCGTTATCACTATCCCGTCGGCCAAGCCGGATTGTCTGCCACGGTTATAAACCAGAATGGCATGGGAAATAACAGGAGTTGGCGTATAGCCCTGATCCGCCTGGATCATGACTTCAACTTCATTGGCCGCCAGAACCTCCATGGCAGTGGCAAAACTCGGCTCCGAGAGGCCATGAGTGTCC
>JAVEVM010000892.1:0-2505 GCA_034005055.1 Desulforhabdus sp.
CCGGGGTCCGGATGATGCCGGGGTCTATGTGTCAGGGAACCTGGGGCTGGGGCATCGGCGGCTGAGCATCGTCGGCCTGAGTACCGGCCATCAGCCGATGAGCAATGATGTCCATACGGTCTGGATCGTTTTTAACGGGGAGATATACAACTACCTGCACCTGAAAAATGAGCTGCGGCAGAAAGGGTACCGGTTTCGTACCGAATCAGATACCGAGGTCATCATCTATCTCTATGAGGAATATGGCGAAGCATGCGTGCACCGGCTGAACGGCATGTTCGCTTTTGCCGTGTGGGACGAAAACAAAAGGCGGCTTTTACTGGTGCGCGACCGTCTTGGCATCAAACCTTTCTATTATGTCGAGACCCGGGACGCCTTTGTTTTTGCATCTGAGATCAAGGCATTATTGGCCTTTCCTGGGGTGCAGGCTGCATGTAATCGGGAAACGGTGTACGAATATTTTCTGTTTCGGGCCGTGGCGGGCGAGCAGACCCTGTTTAACGGGATTCACTCGATTCTTCCTGGGCATTATGGGATTGTTGAGAATGGCGACCTGCGAATCCATACCTATTGGGAGTGCCGACGCCGGCAGGAAGCCGAGCTTTTCGATGTCGATCAGGCAGAGGAACGGCTGCACGAACTGCTCTCGGACGCGGTGCGGATACGTCTCATGAGCGAGGTGCCGCTGGGAACCTTCTGCAGCGGTGGCGTTGATTCAAGCCTGGTGACGGCGATTGCGGCCGAGGCCATCGGGCACCCGGTCAACACCTTCTCGGTGGGATTCCACGAGGCAGCCTTCGATGAAGGGCACTACGCGCGAACGGTCGCCCAGAAGTACGGGACGATCCATCATGAACTGAAACTGGACAGCGGCGATTTTTCCCGCCTGCTTCCCGAACTGGTTTATCTCAACGATGAACCCCTCAATTTTGCCAACTCGGTGCATATCTATGCCATCAGTAAGCTGGCAAAGGATTTTGTCACGGTCGTGCTGACCGGGGAGGGAGCCGATGAGTTATTTTTCGGCTATCCGCGTCACCAGATTCCACGGTTCGTCAGCTGGTTGCAGCGGGTTTCTTTCCTGTCCCAGCCGATGGTACGACTTCTGGCCCTGCTGACCAAAGACCATCGCCTGGCAGCTTTGCACTATTACCTTCGGGACGACCTCGGCCATGTCGTGAAACTGAACAACGCCGTTAACCGGCCAGATGAGGTGGGCGCTCTTTTAGCCGGTTCGGTCCGCCGTTCTTTACCCTATCGTGAGCGGGTCCATGAAAAATGCAGCGAAGCTGAAACGTTGTTGAGTGCGGTATCGCTGCAGGATCAGCACACCTATCTGGTCTCCATCCTCAACCGGCAGGATAAGATGAGCATGGGTGCAAGCGTTGAAGCCCGGGTGCCGTTTCTCGATTATCGTCTCGTCGAGTTTGCCAATTCTTTGCCTGATCGCGTCCGGGCGCGGGGTATTTCCGGAAAAACCCTGGTGAAAAAGGTTGCCGAACGATACCTGCCGCGGGAGGTGGTGCATCGACGCAAGTCTGGTTTCGGTGTCCCCTTGGCCCAGTGGTTTCGAGAGAATAACGGTCTGGGGCAGCTGACCCGGGACGTACTCGATGATCACAGAAAAGACGAATTCCTCGATATCGCCCATGTGGCGCGTCTGTTCAACCAGCATCAAAAAGGAGAGGCCGATCATGCCGAGATCCTCTGGACGGCCCTCAACTTTCTTCTTTGGAAAAAACGTTTTATGACCCACTAAGAGAACAGAGCTGCGGGGGGAGAACGATGGGCCAGCACAAATCGCAGGATGCGGAGATCACGCTCAAGCAATCCCGGATTCATGAGGAGTGGGTGCGGAACTATCGTACCCCGGAAAATGAGCGGTTCTACCGGATGGCCTTTGCCATGATTCTCCGTTCTTTTAACGCACCACCGGGGGCACTCATCGTCGATGCCGGTTGTGGAAATTGCTCCAAAACAAAAATTCTGGTGGACCTGGGTTATCGTGTTCTAGCTACCGATCTTTCGGAAAGTGCCCTGGAAATGGCTCGTAAGGACCTGCGCGGCACTGCCTACGAAGAAAGGGTGGAACTACAGCAGCAGAACCTTACCGCAATGACGCTGCCTGATGAGAGTGTCGACTATTTGATCTGTTGGGGCGTCCTGATGCACATTCCCGAGGTGGATAAAGCCATTGCCGAGTTGAGTCGCGTGATCAAACCGGGAGGGTATATCGCCATCAGTGAGGCCAATATGCATTCCCTGCAGAGTTGGGCCATACGATCGTTAAAAAAAATACTGGGCAGGGAGCGGGCCGAGGTGAGCAGAGTCCCGGCAGGGATCGAAAATTGGGAAGAGACTGAAGAGGGCCTTTTAATCAGGAGTTTCCGAGATAGTCGCTCGTACGTCGATTTTTCCACGTAAAAACAGCAGCCTGCAAGCAGGCTAACGGTAAGACCCCTCTTCATTTATCTATTGACCCCGCGATAATGCCTGAAAATAATG
>JAVEVM010000893.1:0-2501 GCA_034005055.1 Desulforhabdus sp.
CATGATCAAAGAAGCCAGGTCGCCAGCTGGGGCGCGGGTAAGTCAGGCTTCCGAAAAAACGGCGCCGGTGTTTGTTGCGGCAGGAGCGACTGATTGCCCGCAGTGCGGAGGTCCAATGGTGCAGCGAATTGCCAGGAAGGGAGCCAACGCCGGACAGCCATTTTGGGGGTGCTCACGTTTCCCCGAATGCCGGGGAACACGACCTGTTGCTTAAGGACGCAACCGAAACCAGGGGCAGCCCGCGCTATGTCAAACAATATATATATGGAATCACCTGAACGCGCTGATGCGGCATCGGCCCGCCTTATGGAGGCTGTTCGAGCTTACATCGAGAGATTCAATGAGGGACCACCGATATTCGGAATAGAACCGGAGGATGCGGTGAGGCAAATTCAGGCGGCTCTGGACAAAGGCGAACCGATGAAGACCGGTGCCGAGTCAGAGACTCCCCCAGGTGCGCTTCTCTAGCAGGGAGGGGTAAACTGACAAAGGATAATATGGGCGAACCCCTGTACATGCATCAGGCAGGACAGTGTTTTGACGGGATATCTATCGTAGGGGCTGAGGGCCGGAGATTATCTCAGCAAGGAAGATGTATCGCTTGAGGGATGAAGCATGGAACTTGAACCGGATCTTTGGGAGGACGACTACCACTCATTTGGTGGTGTCTGGACACGCATCAAGCTGGAAGCGCTCGACAAATACCTTTCCGCATTTAATCGTGCCCTGAGCGGCCAGAACTTCAAACGGCTATATATTGATGCCTTCGCCGGTACTGGCCGGTGCGACATTACCGTTGACGGTGAAAAGACCTGCATAGACGGTTCTGCGCGACGAGCACTCCGTGCCGTTCCACCCTTCCACGCTTTCTACTTCATTGAGCTCAAGTCAAAAAAGTTAGGGGCTTTGCGGGCGCTCAGGGACGAATATCCTGGCCTCGACATCGAAATCGTCGCAGGCGATGCAAATTCGGCAATCCAGCAACTATGCCGCACGTACGACTGGAGGAACACGCGGGCTGTGTTGTTCCTCGACCCCTACGGTATGCATGTAGAGTGGGCCACACTTGAAGCTGTCGCGCGAACCGGTGCGATCGACGTCTGGTATCTGTTTCCCTACTCAGGTCTCTATCGGCAGGCCGCCAAGGCGGCGGATGCAATCGACCCTTCTAAAGCAGCGGCGATTACTAAGATTTTGGGCACGGACGGATGGCGTCAGACCTTTTATGCACAACCGCGGCAGAATGATCTCTTTGGAATGGATACCGCTGACGAAAGGGCGGTGGAGCATCCAGAGATGCTGGCCTATGTCTCGGCGCGGCTCAGGACCGTCTTTCCTGCCGTGACCGAGCCGAAGATCCTCTATCAGTCAGGGAATACGAAGAACCCGGCCGGAGCTCCCTTGTTTGCCCTCTACTTTGCCGCTTCGAATCCGAGTCCGAAAGCCTACGGTTTGGCGACAAAGATCGCGCGCGACGTGCTCAACGGCTTGTAGCGTTTGTCGGGGCAGGGTAGGCATCCCAGGTGCGACCGCGGAACACTCGGCCGTTTGCTTTCTTGTGGCGCTTGACGCCGTCGGCGCCCCAACCACCCCACTGTTTGAAAAAGAAGGCTGATCCGGCTGTATCGGCTTGTTCCTTTACGTGGGCAACCCACTCTTCCTGCATGGGACGGGCGTTCGGTCCTGATTCTCCGCCGACAATTACCCAGTGGATGCCTTTGAGGTTGAGCCGCCCGAGGTCTTCAAGGAGCGGCTCGACCGAGAGAAACCGGATGTGTGCGTTGACCTTCCGAAGGTGCGCGATCCGGGGTACGCCGTATTTCTTGTCCTCCACCGAAACTCCTAGCCACACGTTCTTCGGGCAGGGCCTGGTGGCAAAGTATTCAGGCAGCCGTTCCGCGCGCTTGGTGAGAATCTGGTAGGTGTGTTGGGGCGTGGCTTCGATGACCGAGAACACCTGATCGAGAAATGCGTCCGGGATATCTTCGTGAAACAGATCGCTCATGCTGTTTACGAAGTAGACGGATGGCTTCTTGCGTTTTAAGGGCTGGTCGAGGCGACTGGCGTGGAGTGCGAGTTCAAACTCCTTCCCATAGCCGGGCGCTCCCATGGCATGTAGCCGACGGGCCATCACCTCGGCGTAACAGTGCTTGCAGCCAGGAGAAATTTTTGTGCAGCCCGTGGTGGGATTCCAGGTCTGTTCTGTCCATTCGATTGTTGATCGTGTAGCCATCCGTTCTCTCCTGAGCTTCCCTGCCACAAGGCCCTAAAAGTCTGATCGATGATATGTTTCTGATCAAGCTTGAGCCCGTTGGTTCCGTCAGGGCGCGATTTTGCGGATTTCGCGCAGCGATGGGAATAGTTCTCCTACCTCAACGCCCAGGATTTTTGCTATCTGCACCAGATTCAGGGCCGCTACGTTTCTTTCCCCTCGTTCAATCCCGCCGTAGTAGGAGCGGTCCAGGCCGGATTCGGCCGCGAAGGCTTCCTGGGAGTAGCCT
>JAVEVM010000027.1:0-11149 GCA_034005055.1 Desulforhabdus sp.
GCATGGTACTGGTCACCGGCCCCACCGGCAGCGGTAAGACCACCACTCTATACAGCGCTCTTTCCGAGCTGAACAAAATTAGCCAAAACATATCCACCGCCGAAGATCCGATAGAATATAATCTCACCGGCATTAATCAGGTGCAAGTTCACGATGCCATTGGCCTGAATTTTGCTTCCGCTCTGAGGTCTTTCTTGCGCCAGGATCCGGACATCATCATGGTCGGTGAAGTCAGGGACTTTGAAACCGCTGAGGTGGCGATCAAGGCAGCCCTGACCGGCCATTTGGTATTGAGCACCTTGCATACGAACGATGCTCCCAGCACAGTCAATCGACTTTTGAATATGGGGGTAGAGTCCTTTCTGGTCTCTTCGGCGGTGAATCTGGTTCTTGCCCAGAGATTAGTGAGGCGGCTCTGTTTTGACTGCCGTGCCAAAGAAGAAATCATACCCGAAGCTTTGCTGGACCTTGGAGTCAGGGAGGACGAAATAGGGACCTTTGCGTGCTACCGCGGAAGAGGCTGTCCTGCGTGCAGCCACACTGGCTATCGTGGTCGTGTGGCCCTGTACGAGGTGATGCCCATGCATGATCAAATCCGTGAACTGGTGCTTTTGGGTGCGTCCGCAGCCGAAATCAAGAAACAGGCAATGGACCTTGGGATGATCACTCTCAGGCAAAGTGGAATTCGAAAAATGCAGATGGGGATAACCTCAATAGAAGAAGTCATTCGATCCTCCGCCAAAGATTAGGGTTCTGCGACAAATAGGGAAAGCATTCAGCAAAGAGTCCATTGGCTGAAACTCAAAAGCTCCTCTTATCAATTAATGATGATCGAGTAACAAATAACGAACGACGAGTCTCACAAAAGAGCTCTGGAGTACTATATGCCGGTTTACATTTGGAAGGGAACTGATCGCAAGGGGAAAAAGCACAAAGGGGAGATTGAAACCGATAATGCCGCCATTGCTCGCCAACTGCTGCATCGCAAAGGTATAAGCGTCAAGAGCGTAAAATCCAAGCCCAAAGACATTTCCGAATATATTCCGTTATTGCAGCCTAAGGTAAAAGAGAAAGACTTGGTGGTGTTCGTTCGGCAGTTTTCAACCATGATCGATGCCGGACTGCCGATTATGCAATGTCTTGATATTCTTCATGAGCAGCAGAGCAATTTGACTTTTAAGCGGATCATCAAGCAGGTTAAACGAGACGTGGAGGAAGGTGCAACCTTTTCAGATGCAATAAGGAAACATCCCAAAGTCTTTGATCAGCTATTCGTGAATCTTGTAGCGGCCGGTGAGATCAGCGGCATCCTGGACGTTATCTTGAACCGTCTTGCTGTTTACATTGAAAAGATAGCCAGTCTGAAGAAAAAGATCAGGGGGGCTATGACTTACCCTGCCATAGTGGTTGGTGTAGCCGTCGTGGTGATTGCCGTCATTTTAGTGTATGTCATTCCGGTTTTCGCCGGCCTGTTCCGCGATGCCGGTGTGAGCCTGCCCACCCTAACCCTCATGGTGATGTCGTTGAGTGATTTCGCACAGCGCTATTTTCATTGGGGCATTCTGGGTTTCATTTTGCTCATTGTTGCTGTTCGAAGAATTCGCAAGACTAACAAGGGTCGGGAATGGAGCGATCGGCTTCTACTCAAGCTGCCCATATTTGGATTGCTGCTGAAAAAGGTTGCCATATCGCGTTTCACTCGAACTCTTGGAACAATGCTCGAAAGCGGAGTCCCTATCCTGGACAGTCTGGAAATCGTATCAGCGGCAACCGGCAACAGAGTCATAGAGATCGCAATTCGAAAAGCGCGCTTAGCGATTGCTGAAGGTCATCCAGTGGCTGAACCGCTTGCTGAAATGAAAGTGTTTCCGCCCATGGTGACGCAGATGATTGCAGTCGGAGAGGCGACCGGTGCTCTGGACAGGATGTTGGGAAAGATTGCCGATTTTTACGATGATGAGGTAGACACCGCCGTAGAATCTCTCACTTCGCTACTGGAACCGATGCTCATTGTTTTTCTTGGAATCACCGTGGGAGGATTGCTGATTGCCATGTACCTGCCTATTTTTCAGCTGGCGGACGTGGTCTCCCGAGGTGCCTGATGGAGCATGGAGCGGGGAGGGGGAAGGGGGAAGTCGGGGGTGAGCTTGACATCTGACCGTCATCCGAAATTGTTTAAAACGGTCTTTGCGGCCCGGAGGAAGAATGCAAAATGATCAGCGGGCTCATCCGCTCTCCGAGCAAGTGGCGGAAAGGGGAGAAGAGGGAGCTGGAACTGCGACGGTTTCGCGCTCCACGCTCCACGCTCCGCCACTTACCCGTAAGCTCAAGTCGCTCTTGCTGTTTCGGCTTCTGCTGGGCCTTCTTTTCCTCATCCTCACGATACTCGTGCAAAGCCGTCATCAGTGGGATTTCCTGGCGGCTCGGCTGCAACCCCTGTACTTCTTTTCGATAGCCATTTTTTTGTTCACCATTGTCGCGGCAATCACTCTGAATCGGGTGCAGAATCTGAAAAGGTTTGCTTATCTGCAGCTGTTCTTTGATGTGGCGACCGTGACCACCCTCATTTTTCTCTCGGGAGGGGTAGAGAGTATTTTTTCGTGCCTGTACATGCCGGTCATCATTAGTGCGGCATTGTTGTTGAACCGTCCCGGCAGCCTGTGGACCGCTTCCATGTGCAGCATCGCCTACGGTATCTTGCTGGACCTGCAATATTTTAAATGGATTGTTCCGTTGGAAGTGGTTAGCGGGACGAGTTACGTTCACGACAGCGGATTTTATTTTCATAGCCTGCTGATGAATATCGCGGCATTTTATCTGGTAGCTTATCTAAGTGGCTACCTGGCGGGGGAGCTGCAGAAATCAAGTGCGGTGGTGAAAGAGCAAAGGAAAGACCTGCGTGAGCTCGAGGCACTGCATAGAAACACCGTGAGAAGCATTAACAGTGGTTTGCTAACGATTGACCGGAGCGGGACTATCCTGTTTTCAAATCCGGCCTCTCTGGAAATTCTCGACCTGAAGCACGACCAAATCGAAGGCCGTTCGATTCAGGAGCTGTTGCCTTCATTCACTCCTCCAATCCAGCCACCAGTGGGTTCCTGTCATAACGAAAAATCGTCATTGACCATGAACCGGATGGAGCTTTTCCACAGACGGCCTGATGGAAAGGAGCTATGTTTGGGATATACGACTTCCGTCCTTCACAGTGATAACGGACAGGCCTCCGGGTGGGTGTTCATCTTCCAGGATCTGACCCGGCTGAAGGCCATGGAAGAAAATATGAGACGGATGGAGCGCTTGGCCTACGTCGGCAATATTGCTGCGGAAATTGCTCACGAAATAAAGAACCCACTGGCATCGATCAGTGGTGCTGTCGAGCTCGTTCAGGACGATTTGAAGGATGATCCGACCCAAACACGTCTTTTCAATATCATGCTCCGAGAGATTCAACGGATTGATGAGCTGGTCAATAATTTTCTCTTGCTGACCAGAGGTGCCAGAAACAGAGCAGAAAAGAGTGCAGTTGCAGTTGTCGACACCATCCAAGACATCTTGGCTCTGCTCAGAGCCCGCCGCAAGATCAGCTTCTCTCACGAGGTCACCACTTCATTCGAGATCAGGCCGCATGTGCTGATTGATCCAAACCATTTTCACCAGATCATCTGGAATCTGGTGGTTAACGCTTTGGCGGCGATGCCGGCCGGCGGTGAGCTATTCATAAGGGTGGTTGGTGTTCGCAGGGGCTCGGATGCTGATCACTTTCGTATTGACGTTCGGGATACGGGTGCCGGCATTGCCGAAGAAATCCTCGAGAAAATGCCGGAGCCTTTCTTCACAACCAAGGAAAACGGTACAGGCCTGGGCCTTAGCGTTGTCTACCAATTGGTGGAAAACTCTGGAGGCAGCATCGAAGTGAGCCGGCCCAATGGCGCGGGTACCACTTTTTCACTTTTTTTTCCCCACCATCTTCCTTTTCCTCTTGCCAAGTGAGCCTTTAATGACTATAAGCACTCACAACAGTCGAGTGCTAACAGAATGGTTTGGGACCGACTCACTTGGGTAATCCCGAAAAATTTCAATTCTATTAAGGAAAGGAGTAGCACGTATGAACCTTAAGCCACTCAACGATCGTGTCATTGTAAGACGCTTTGAGGAGGAACAAAAAACCGCCGGCGGACTCATCATTCCGGACACCGCCAAAGAAAAGCCGATCCAGGGAGAAATCCTCGCCGTTGGCAATGGAAAGGTGATGGAGGACGGCAGCAGAAGACCCCTCGATGTCAAAGCGGGCGACCGAGTGCTGTTCGGCAAATATGCCGGTACCGATATTAAGGTGGAAGGAGAAGAACTCCTGATTATGCGTGAGGATGACATTCTTGCGATCATCGAAAAATAAGACCCCATCTCAATTCTTCAAGAAAATCCAAATATTCGAATAACTAAACGGAGGTAACAAGAATGGCAAAACAGCTGATCTATGATGTGAAAGCCCGTGATGCGCTGCTCAAAGGAGTCAATACGCTTGCCGATGCGGTCAAGGTGACGTTGGGTCCCAAGGGTCGTAACGTAGTCATCGAGAAGAGCTTCGGCGGTCCGACCGTAACCAAAGATGGGGTGACCGTTGCCAAGGAAATCGAGCTCGAAGGCAAATTTGAGAACATGGGCGCACAGATGGTAAAAGAAGTTGCCAGCAAGACCAGCGACGTTGCTGGAGACGGTACTACAACCGCCACTATCCTGGCTCAATCCATTTACTACGAGGGCTCCAAGCTGGTGGCAGCCGGCGCCAACCCCATGGCTCTCAAACGCGGTATTGAAAAGACCGTTAAGGTGGTTGTGGACGAGCTGAAGAAGATCAGCAAACCGACCAAAGATCAAAAAGAAATCGCTCAGGTGGGCACCATTTCCGCCAACAACGATACAACCATCGGGAACATCATTGCCGAAGCCATGAACAAAGTAGGCAAGGAAGGCGTGATCACCGTTGAAGAGGCTAAAGCCATGGAGACTACTCTGGAAGTAGTCGAAGGCATGCAGTTCGATCGCGGTTATATTTCTCCCTACTTTGTCACCGACCCAGAGAAAATGGAAGTTCTGCTCAATGAACCGCTGATCTTGGTTCATGACAAAAAAATTAGCAACATGAAAGACATGCTTCCTATTCTTGAGCAAATTGCCAAAATGGGCAAACCCTTGGTGATTATTTCCGAAGATGTCGAAGGCGAGGCATTGGCAACTTTGGTTGTAAACAAGCTGCGCGGCACGCTGCATGTTTGTGCTGTTAAGGCCCCCGGCTTCGGTGACCGACGCAAGGCGATGCTGGAAGACATTGCTGTTTTGACCGGCGGTCAGGTGATCAGCGAAGAAAAAGGCTTGAAGCTCGAGACCGTGTCCCTGAATGATCTTGGCAGTGCCAAAACAATCCGCATTGATAAGGATAACACGACCATCGTGGACGGTGCCGGAGACCGCAAGGCTCTGGAGGCGAGAGTCCGCCAGATACGTGCTCAGATCGAAGAGACCACCAGCGATTACGATCGGGAAAAACTTCAGGAAAGGCTTGCCAAGCTGGTCGGCGGCGTAGCTGTCATCAGTGTGGGGGCGGCTACCGAAACAGAGATGAAGGAAAAGAAAGCTCGGGTTGAAGATGCATTGAATGCTACCAGAGCAGCCGTTGAAGAAGGTATAGTTCCGGGCGGCGGAGTAGCCTACCTGCGTTGTATTCCCGGCATCGCGGATTTCAAGCTGGAAGGCGACGAGCAGCTCGGCGTGAATATTGTAAAACGTGCACTGGAGGAACCTGCACGCCAGATCGCGTTCAATGCCGGTGAAGAAGGATCGGTCATTGTCCAGAAGCTGAAGGAAGGCAAGGACGCTTTTGGCTACAACGCAGAAACAAATGAATTCGGCGATCTTTTGGAAGCCGGTATCATTGATCCGACCAAAGTGGCTCGCACCGCTCTGCAGAACGCTTCAAGTGTCTCCGCCCTCATGCTCACCACGGAATGCATGGTGGCTGATCTGCCCAAAGAGAAAGAAGAAATGCCAATGCCTCCTGGCGGCGGCATGGGCGGTATGGGTGGCATGGGCGGTATGTATTAGAAGGATAAAGGCTGACGGCGGAAGATGAGAATGAATGCCGAAGGCGTCCGGATATAACATTGCCGGGTCGTCCTATTGGGTGCTTGACAGTGCCGCTCCAGCCTTGAGGTTATAGCACTGTGTTCCCGCGCTCCTGCGGGAACACATACCCGCTCTTTCGATCCCCCCGCTACAAATCGGCATCAGGATACCAGGTATCGATTCGGGTTCCCACGCGGCCGCGTCAGCCTCTCCACCCCACCGGGTGAAACGAGAAGCTTTTTTCATCTCTTCCGCGATTATTCTTACATCGGCCGACCTGAATCCTGTTTGGGCGTGATAAGCTTTTCTCTGTTGTATTCAATCCGGCAGAACAAATCATCCTTCATCCTGTCGCCCTCCAGACATTCCAACTACTGCTTGACTTGTGCAGGTGGTATGCTAAGAAACAGCTTTTCTGCCAGAAGACTGTCCGACAATATGTAGGGCAGGGCTTCAGCCCTGCTTGGACCGACAGCCCTAAAGGGCTGCGCTACATGAAGAGCGTATTCTCGGACAAGCTCCTAGTTACAGTGCAATAAAAGTATAGAGCTTTCCTCGAGGAAACAGAGCATGGACTATAAGAAAACTCTTAATCTGCCGCAGACCTCATTTCCAATGAAGGCCAATCTGTCCGAGCGGGAACCTGAAATTCTTGCCAAATGGGACCAATTGAAACTCTACGAGCTCTTGCGGGCTCAAAGCAAAGGACGCAATCCTTATATCCTGCATGACGGCCCTCCTTACGCCAATGGGCACATTCACCTTGGAACCGCTCTGAACAAGATTCTTAAGGACATGATCGTCAAATGCCGGCAAATGAGCGGACATGACGCGATTTATGTGCCCGGATGGGACTGTCATGGGCTTCCCATTGAGCATCAGGTGGACAAGGAACTGGGCGAGCGCAAGAAAAGCATGAGTCAGGTTGAAGTGCGTCGCCATTGCCGCCGTTATGCCGAGCGCTTCATTGATATTCAGCGTCAGGAGTTTAAGCGTCTGGGAGTTCTCGGAGAATGGGACAATCCATACCTCACTATGGCCTACGATTACGAGGCCACCATTGCTCAAGAACTGGGACGATTTTTTGACCGTGGCGGTGTGGTACGCAGCAAGAAGCCCATCTACTGGTGTTCGAGCTGTAAGACGGCTTTGGCCGAAGCGGAAGTGGAATATCACGATCATCTGTCGCCTTCGATCTACGTTAAGTTCCCGCTGCAGACCGAAGGTCGAGAGCGGTTTGCCGAATTGCCCGATAAGCCGTTTTTTGTATTGATCTGGACCACAACTCCATGGACGCTGCCCGCCAACTTAGCCATCACCCTGCATCCTAACTTCGAATATGTCGCCGTGGATGTAGGGAAAGAGATCTGGATTTTGGCGGAAGGTCTGCTGGAAAGCTGCATGAACGCTTTCGGGACTGAAGACTACCGGATTATTCGCTCCTTCAAAGCTTCGGAGTTGAAAGGGCTCAAGTGCCGACACCCATTCCTGGATCGCGATTCGGCCCTTATTCTCGGCAATCACGTTACGCTGGAGGCCGGTACCGGCTGTGTCCATACGGCTCCGGGGCATGGCCGGGAAGACTATGACATGGCTCTCGAATATGGCTTGGATGTTTATTCTCCGGTCGATGACGATGGCCGCTTCACCGAGGATGTCCCCTTTTTTGCCGGAAAATATGTATTCGACGCGAATAAGGCGGTCAGCGCAAAGCTCGAGGAAGTGGGCAATCTGATTCTGGAAAAAGAGATCAGCCACAGCTACCCGCATTGCTGGCGCTGCAAGAACCCGGTGATTTTTCGTGCCACGGAGCAGTGGTTCATTTCCATGGAAACGAATGATTTGCGCAACAAGGCCCTGGAATGGATCGACCGGGTTACCTGGATTCCTTCCTGGGGGCAAGAGCGCATCCACAACATGATCGCCAATCGTCCGGACTGGTGTATCTCGCGTCAACGCTCCTGGGGAGTTCCAATATCGGTTTTCACCTGCAAGGAGTGCGGAAAGCTCTTGGCGACCCCGGAGACCTTTGAGCATGTGGTCAATCTTTTCCGGAAAAATGGTGCTGACGTTTGGTTTGAGCTCGGAGTTGAAGAGCTTCTTCCGGCGGGAGTTAAATGCCAAGACTGCGGCGGGCGAAACTTTGAAAAGGAGGAGGATATACTGGATGTATGGTTCGATTCCGGAGTGTCTCATGCGGCCGTGCTTGAGCGGCGTGATTATTTGAGCTCGCCGGCCGATCTTTACCTCGAAGGCAGCGATCAGCACCGGGGCTGGTTTCATTCATCGCTGCTCACTGCGGTGGGGACCAGGGACAGGGCACCCTATAGGAGCGTTTTAACTCATGGCTTTGTGGTTGACGGCCAGGGCTATAAAATGTCCAAGTCCCTTGGGAATGTCATAGCGCCCGGGGAAATCATCGAACAATATGGCGCCGAGATTCTACGCCTGTGGGTGTCGGCGGAGGATTACCGGGACGATATCCGGATTTCTCCCGACATCTTGAAGCGTCTGAGCGAAGCCTATAGACGCATCCGCAATACAGCCCGATTCCTGCTTGGGAATTTGAACGACTTCGATCCGCCGCACGACAGCGTGCCCTATGATCATATGGAAGAACTGGACCGGTTTGCGCTGCATCAGTTGCAGGAATTGATCCTGAAGGTTCGGCAGGCATACGACCGATTCGAATTCCATCGTGTCTATCACGCTCTTCACAACTACTGTGTGGTCGACTTGAGCTCTTTTTATTTGGACATTCTGAAAGATCGGCTCTACATCTCCGCCGCTGCGAGCAAGGCGCGCCGTTCAGCCCAAACGGTACTCTATGAGATAATCACGGTGCTTTTAAAGCTCATGGCTCCCGTGCTTTCGTTTACTGCCGAAGAGGCTTGGTGGTATTTGTCGGGACGTACCGGTGAGAGTGTTCATCTGGAAGTTTTCCCGGAAGCAGACCCATCATTTCAAGATGAGGCTCTAAATGCCCGCTGGCAGACCATACTGGGACTGCGAAGCGATGTGGCGCGCGCACTCGAAGCCGCCCGAAAGGCAAAAGTGATCGGTCATCCCCTGGACGCCAAGGTAATATTGGCACTTCCGGATTCAGTCCGTGAGTCATTGGAGGCGGAAAAAGAGCTGTTGCGTGCAGTTTTTATTGTGTCCCAGGTTGAATTCCGTTCCGCCGACGAGCCGGCGGGTGGCATTGAAGGCGTTGAAATCCCCGGAGCTAAAATCGAGGTGGTCAACGCAGCCGGCAAGAAATGTGAGCGCTGTTGGGTTTACTCTGAAAGCGTAGGTCAATTCGAGGCGCACTCTACCATCTGCGACCGCTGTTATCGAATTCTTACTGACGAAAGCTGAGAGACGGAGGTCAGAAGTCAGAGATCGGAAATCAGACGATAGACTCTCTACTAAACGGTGCTAAGCGGAGCAGCTTAGCTGCAGCGGCGGAAAGAGACAGGTGGGGGCGGAAAACCTGTTCTCGATGCATTTCTAAAGCAATTGCGCAACTTCTCGGGCAAAGGCATCGAGATCGCCAAGATCGTTTTTTATGATATCGTACACCTGACCGTAATCTATATCCCAATAAAGGTGCACGAGACGGTTTCTGAAGCGGGCCATTAATGCAAGTCGCTCAGCCAGTTGAGGCGCGATTATGTGCGTTTCGCCCAAGAATGCAAAGCATTGTGCATAGTCTTCGGGAACTCGGTGCAGCTTCTTTGCCGACAGATGGTAGCAAATGTTGAGAGCAGCTTCTATCGCTGTAAGCAGTCTTGATCGAGCAATATCCTGACTATCCTCATCGGCAAGAAACCATTCTCGATCGAGGGACTGAAATTTGTTGAGTCGCCTGACGGCTGCCGAAATGTCGTTTAACTTTGATCGAATTCGATCATGGTTCAGGTTCAACTGCGAAGGCCTCTCTGGTATGCTGATTCAGCACTGGTTTTATGTCCAGGTAGCGCGCTATGATCCAGCGAACCATCCGGATTCTATATTCTGCTGCGCGCTCCATCAGGAGGCGACCCCGAATGGCATTGTACTGAAACGCAATCGATGCACCGTTAAGAATCCTTACATCGAGCGGGAAGGTCGGATTTAGCTCATTTGTAATCTGCTGGGCGACCTTGTCCTCAAAGCCAAACTTCGAATGAGGAAGATTTTCCGGATAAAGATAAAGGGCAATATCCAGGTCTCTAAAAGAAGCTTCTTCGATGAATGAACCGTAGGCATAGGCGAAAGCTATTTCTCGAAAGCCTTCCAAAATTGCTGGCAGAGCATTGAGGAAGGCTTCTTTTTCTGATGCGCTACAATAATGGAAGGTAGAGTTCATGAGTTTCGCTTCGACCTCCGGGTTGTTGATGACATTATCAGTCTAGCGAATTAGAGAGTGCGATGCAACCACCGATGAAGCTCGCCGTAAACCGCCTCTGGATCTCATCTACCTGGACGGGTTACGCGATTTATAACCTTGTCGACCCTGATGTGTGATCAATTTTGAACTCTCATAACGGAGCAGATCGATACGATGGCCCAACTTTTTCTGATAGGAAGCATCGTCATCTTTTTCGACCAGCTGACAAAAATCCTCGTGGTGAAATTCCTGCCTGTGTATTCATCCGCATCAATCATCCCGGGCTTCTTCAATCTGGTTCATGTCCGAAATACGGGTGCAGCGTTTAGCTTTTTGGCCGGCGACCTCAGCGGCTGGCGCCAAATGTTCTTTGTCGCCGTTAGCATCATCGGGATCGGTGTGATAATCTATATCTACCGGGGGCTGAGAAAAGAAGATAAATGGGCTAAAGTCTCGCTGGCCCTGATCTTTGGGGGTGCTGCCGGTAACCTGGTTGACCGTGTGCGCCTCGGAGAGGTAATCGACTTTCTCGACGTATACGTCGGCAGTTACCATTGGCCTGCATTTAACATCGCCGACAGTGCGATCAGCATCGGGGCGGTAGTTCTTTTGTTGCATCTGCTCAAGTCCAGGAATTGAGGGGAATGGGCACAAGTGATTTATCTCTGCCTC
>JAVEVM010000028.1:0-11109 GCA_034005055.1 Desulforhabdus sp.
GATGGTGTGCATGACCGTCGGCGCCCTGGCACTCTCCGGTGTTTTTCCCTTCTCCGGGTTTTTCAGCAAGGAAGCGATCATGGGGGTCTTGGCCAGCCACCCAAATAAATTATGGCTGCTGGCCGGCCTGCTTGGCGCTTTGATGACTGCCTACTATTCGTTCCGGCTGATTTTCATGATTCTTTTCCCTAAAAAGATCGATACCACACTACCCCATGACGAAGTGCATCACCATAAGGAAAAAGACGCCGTTATCGAGATCGATCACGAACATGGAGCCGCCGGCCACGGGTCTTCGCATGGCCACGGCGGTGGGCATGATCATGAGGCAGGGCACGGCAACGTCTTCTGGTATATGGCCTGGCCTCTGATCATTTTGACCACCATCACATTGTTCCTTGGATTTTTCCAGTCTTCCCTGGAGGGCTTTCTGGTCGGCCATGGCGCCGAGGGCCATGGCGAAGAAGGCGGTCACGGTGCTGGCCATTATATTTTGTTGATCACTGCCGTGAGCATGGCACTCGCCGGCATCTTTTGGGCCTATATGGAATTCGGGCGTAAGGGTGCCAGCCAGGATGGCTTTCTCAGTCGTCTACCGAAGATGGAAGCGCTCTTTGCCAACCGCTGGTACATCGATCGGTTTCTGCGCAGATTTCTCGACAGGGCCATTTACGGCGGACTGACCAACATCTTCACGCGCAATGACCGGCGCATCATCGACGGCGGCATCGATGGGTTCTGCCTGTTCACAATCGGTAGTGGCCGCATCCTCAGCTTCCTGCAATCGAGCATGCTTCAGTACAACCTGCTGGTGATGATCGCAGCAGTCGGCCTTGTGGTTCTCTATTTCATGTTTTGAGAGGAATTTCGGCTAGGGCGATAACAGGATATAACCTTCTTTGAAGAGCGGACGGACTTGCTTATGACTTCCATGGAAATGGCTAACTTTCCAATCCTTACAGCGATTCTTATGTCGACTGTTCTGGGACTTCTGGTCATCATGTTCATTCCCGATGGGCGAGACAAGCTGGTTAAACAGGTTAGTCTCGTCTTTTCAGGGATCGGCTTGGTTCTATGTCTATGGCTCTATTACGCCTACGATGTGCAAAAGGGCGGGCTGCAGTTCGTGGAGCGCACCCTGTGGGTGAAGAGCCTCGGCATTTACTGGTTCATGGCCGTGGATGGCATAAACCTGCCCATGCTTCTTTTGACCGCGGTAGTGTTGTTCACTGGGGTGCTGACCATGTGGGAGCTGGAAATGCGGGTCAAAGAGTTCTTCGCATTCATGTTCCTGCTGGTGGCCGGTGTATATGGCGTCTTCATGTCGATGGATTTGTTCTGGATCTTCGTCTGGTACGACGTTTCTCTCTTCCCGATGTATCCGTTAATTGCCATTTGGGGTGGTACGCGCAAAGAGTACGGCGGTATGAAGTTGACATTGTACCTTCTGGCCGGCAGCGTGCTCATTCTACCGGGGATCATCTATTTGTGGGCGCAAGGCGGAGCCACCACATTTGACATTTTCGAACTTCAGCGGCTCGGGTTTTCTCCACAGGTGCAAAACATTGCATTCCTGATGCTCTACCTTGGATTCGGCGTGCTTGCGGGTGTTTGGCCGTTCCATACTTGGTCTCCGGTCGGCCACGTTGCAGCTCCCACCGCAGTGAGCATGATTCACGCCGGCGTGCTGATGAAGCTTGGTGCGTACGGTATTTTGCGGCTTGGCATGACCTTGTGCCCTGAGGGGCTGGTCTACTGGGCCGACTTGATGGCGCTGCTGGCAACGGTGGGGATTGTTTACGGGGCGTTTGTCGGGCTTGCCCAGACCGACCTCAAGTACGTCATCGGCTACTCCAGCGTTTCGCACATGGGCATCGTCGGGCTCGGTCTCTCCACAATGACGGTCAACGGAATAAACGGCGCCGTGTTTCAGATGTTTGCCCACGGAGTCATGACGGCCCTGTTCTTCTCCGCGGTCGGCTACATTTACGACAAAACGCATACCAAGATGATACCCGAGCTTGGCGGCCTGTCCAAGACCATGCCGGTCGCATCCGCCTTTTTTATCATAGCTGCCTTCGCGGGCATCGGCGTGCCATGCATGGCGAGCTTCTGGGCCGAGCTGCTGGTCTTCATCTCGGCGGTTAAGACCTACCCGATTCGCGGCATCTTTGCGGTGCTGGGACTTGTCGTGAGCGCCCTGTTCATGCTTCGAGTGGTCATGAACACCTTCTACGGCGAGAAGAACGAACGGTGGGCACATATTCCGGACGTTCCTTTGTCGCTTGCTACTCCGCGCATTATTCTGGTGGGGGTGATCATATTCTTCGGAATGTTCCCCCGGATAATACTGGATGTCATTCAGAGTGCAGTGATCCCATTTGTAAGCAGCTTATAGGCGGATGAGGGGAAAGAGTAACAATGATGAAATGGGTCCTTTTTATTCCTGAGTTGTACTATGTGTTGATGGCAACGGTAATGTTTGCGTTGTCAATTCAACGGAAACCTGAACCCAAGCGAGTTTACATGTGGGCCGTCCTGCTCTCGGGAGTAGGCGTGCTGGTTGCTGTTCTTTCGGCGCGACTGGAGGGGATGGTCTTTTTCGATGCCTATCGGGTCGACCTCTACAGCCAGGTATTTAAAGTGTTGCTGGCGGTGGGGACCTTTTGGGTGGTGCTGACTTGCAGCGAACTGGAGGGGATAGACAGCAAGCAGCACTCGGAGTTCTACCTGTTCACTTTCATTTGCACGCTCGGGATGATGATGCTGGTCAGTTCGGTGGAGCTGCTCACCATCTACATCTCGGTTGAGCTCTCCTCCTACTGTCTATACCTGCTTGTTGCCATGCGGCGCAAAGCTGATGCATTTGCCGAGACGGGCATCAAGTACTTCATGATAGGCTCTACAGCCTCCGGCTTCATGGTTTTCGGCATCAGTTACCTGTTCGGCATTACGCATACCACCTATGTGGTTGACCTCATGAAGGTTTTGCCGGGGCTGATGAGCGAACCGGCTGCGATTGTCGGTCTGGCGCTGGCACTTTCCGGGTTCTTCTTCAAGCAGGCCCTTTTTCCGTTCCATATATGGGCTCCTGATGTCTACCAGGGAGCTGCCAACCAGGTGACCACCTATATCGCGACCGCCTCCAAGATGGCTGCCGCAGCTGTGGTCATTCGGTTCGTCGGTTTTTCGGGTGGAGAAAGCGCACTCTTTATCAAGCTGCTGGTCATTTTGTCGATTCTTTCCATGACGTTCGGCAATTTGGTCGCGATCATTCAGAAAGACATCAAACGGCTTTTGGCCTACTCCAGTATCTCCCACGCCGGGTACATGATGATAGGGATTCTGAGCATGACTCAGCGGGGATACGCGAGCGCCATTTATTATGCGATTGCCTATCTCATCATGAATTTCGCCTGCTTCATGGTGATTCTGAAAATCGCCGACGACGGGCATAACCTTCAGATCAAGGAGCTGGCAGGACTGCATAAACGGTCACCGCTGCTTGCCATGACGCTTATGCTTGGGCTTTTCGGCCTGGCGGGAATCCCGCCTACGGTCGGTTTTACCGGGAAATTCCTGGTTTTTGCCGCAGCTCTTGAGCAGGGCTATCTGGCACTTGTCATCATTGGCATGATCAACGCCACCATCTCTCTCTATTACTATTTGATCGTCATCAAAGCTGCCTATCTGCTTGAGCCGGTCAATGCCTATCCGCCCGTACGGGTTGATACATGGACTCGGTCACTGGCGATTTTTCTTTTAATAGCTATGGTGTATGTCGGAATTTTCCCTGATCAATTTGTGGCTTTGACCGAAGCCGCCGCCAGAAGTTTATTAGTCTGATACGGATAGATCATCTGCCCGACACGTCGTGACAGGACGTGATGGGAAAGAGAGCGAAAGAAAGCCATGCTAGGAAGATTCAAAACCCTGAGAAAAGATTTGACGGAAACACCACTCACTTTGTTTGCGCGGAAAGATGCAGCGCTTTCGAGCAAAGCCGAAGAAGGGAAGGCTAAGGCGCTAAAGCCCTTTTGCGACCCGGATGGCAAGCGGTCTTGCATCACCGTGTGTGCCCCCAAAGCCGGCTGCCTATGCGATGCGGAACCGGTACGGAAGGCCCTGGAAGAAGAGATCAAGAGCCGGAGCCTTTCTTTCACGGTCGGTAGCGCAAAAACAGGCTGTGGTGGTAAGTGCAAGCGTGGTCCGCTGGTCGGCTTCCCGCAGAAAAGCTTTTTTTATGTTGGTGTCAATGCCGAGACTGTTGCAGATGTTGTCCAAGAAACGCTGGTGCGCGGACGAATCCTCTTCCCCTTGCTGTCAATAGATCCCAACAGATCGTATCGGTCGGACATTTACTACGAAAGAGACACGGGCTTGATTGCCGCCATCGACGAGAACGTGTGCATGGTGGATGTTGCCAAATATTTCCTCGATTTCGAGGAAGGCCTTTCGTGCGGCAAGTGTGTCCCGTGCCGTCTTGGCATGAAGCGAATGCAGGAGACGATGGAGCGTATTGTGATGGGCCGTGGGACGGAAACGGACATGGAGCAAATACGCATTTTATGTCAGACCATGATCGATGCGCCGCATTGCGATTTTGCGGTCACCAGCAGCCGGCCGGTGCTGAGCGCGATGACGCATTTCGAGGATGAATTTAAAGCTCACATCGAGCGCAAGGAGTGCCAGGCCGGAGTATGCAAGGAGCTGGTTGAGCTGCAGAAGAAAGCGGAGCGCAGACAGCGGCTGCAGCAGAAAAAGAAGAAAAAAAAGTAAGGGTGAAGAGGGAAAACGAGGCTCTCCAAGATCTGATAGCTAGTGAGAAATAGTCAAAGGAAAAAGCATCATGGCAAAAGTGACAGTGAAAATTAATGGCCAGGAGATTGAGGTAGAAAAGGGCACTACCATTTTGGAAGCTGCAAAGCAACTTGGAATCTATATTCCAACCCTCTGTTATCATCCCTATCTGCCTCTTGAGGAGGCATGCCGTATCTGTGTGGTGGAGGATATCCGAGGGGGCTGGTCGACTTTGGTTGCCGGCTGTGTTTTCCCTGTCCGGAATGGCATGGTGATAGAGACCGAATCCGAAAAGGTGCTCGAAGCGCGTAAAACCATCATGGAACTGTTGCTCTCCGATCATCCGAATGATTGCATGACGTGCTATGCCACCGGCGAGTGTGAGCTGCAGGATATGGCGTTTCGCTACAAGGTAAAACCTACTGCGTTCGAAAGCGGTGAGCGGCACAAGTATGAAATCGATCCCGACCCCAACCCGCAGCTGCATCTTAACATGAACAAGTGCATCCTTTGTCGTCGGTGCATTCGCGCCTGCCACGACATTCAGGGGGCTGACATATGGACGAAGGTTGGACGCGGTTTCGACCAGAAAATATCGACTGCCTTCGATCTTCCCACCATGGAGGCCGGATGTGAGCTGTGCGGTCATTGCATCGATTTTTGCCCGGTCGATGCCATCGGCTGGCGCTGCGGTCGCGGGGAGATCCGTTCGTGGACTCTGCAGCCGGTCTCAACCGTGTGTCTGCAATGTCCCTCGGGCTGCCGGGCGGAATACGACACTCTTAACGGCAAGGTGGTGCGTGTTCGCGGCGATTTCAGTTCGCCTGCCAACGTTGGTTCGCTCTGTAAGATGGGACGTTTTAATTTCGACTTTATAAATTCACCCGACCGATTGACATCGGCCTATGTGCGCAACGGCTCCGAACTAACCGCAGGTTCTGTGGAAGAGGGGCTCAAGGCGGCGGCAGAGGCGTTGGCAAAGGTAAGAGACACGGCTGGCGGAAATTCAATCGGTGTCGTATGCGGGGGAATGCTTACCAACGAAGAGTATTATCTTGCGCAAAAGCTTGTGCGCGGGGCTCTGGGAAGCAACAACATCGACAATCTGTCCGGTCCCTGGCAGCAAATGATCTACGACGGCCTCGGCAGTAGCCTTGGCTTGGGCGCCATGACCAACACCCTGGGTGAGATCGGCAAAGCCGGAGCAGTACTCGCCTTGGGATCGGATACCATAGAAAAGCATGCCATTGCCGCAATCCGCGCCAGGAAGGCCGCTCGAGACGGAGGAGTTCTGATTGTAGCTCATCCGCAAAACGTGCCGCTGACCAAGACCGCAAATGTCCATCTCGCGTTGAAAGAAGGAAGCGAGGATGCGCTGGTCCTGGGTTTCATCAAGACTATCATTGATGAAAATCTCTACGACAAGGACTACGTTGAGAAAAATACGGTAGAATTTGAGAGACTCCAGCGCAATATCGAGAAGATCGGCATGGGCGAGCTGGCAGAGAAAACGGGCATTAGTGAAGAAGAGATCAAAGATGCTGCTCGACTTTACGCCAGCAAACGCCCCGCTTGCTTGATCTATGGAGTCGATCCGAAATACGCACCGCAGAACGAAACCTTCTACCGCATGTGTGCGGCTCTGCAACTTCTGCTCGGATCGGTCGGCGTTGAAGGGGGCGGCGTAAATGCCATGGGCTGTGCCGGCAACGCGCAGGGAGCACTCGACTTTGGCGCGATCGCCAAGTATCTTCCCGGGTGTAATCCGGTGGGCCGCGCTGCTTCTCGCAAAGCGATGGCCAAGGCTTGTGGGGTTGAGGCGCCGGAGCGGGCCGGCATGAATTGGCCGGAAATGTTTGACGCAGTCGAGAAGGGCGAATTGAAAGCGCTCTATCTTATAGGTGTCGATCCTTTCGAGCTCGGTTTGCCGAAGTCCAAGGTTGAGGGTGCCATTGCTCGGCTGGAGGTCCTGATTGTTCAGGATTGTGTCAAGAATAAAGCTTTTGAGTATGCCAATGTCGTCCTGCCTGCTGCGAGCTTTATCGAAAAGGAAGGTACGGCAACCAATTGTGAGCGGCGCATTCAGCGGCTCCACAAAGTGATGGCGAGCCCGGGCGATGCTCAGGCTGACTTTGAGCTTCTCAATGGATTGATCGGGAATCTTAATCCCGAGCTCAAGGCTGAAAGCATTGCCGCGGTTTTTTCCGAAGCAGCCCAACTGATAAAGGAGCTGGACGGGCTGAGCATGGATAGAATCCCTGTAGAAGGCGTTCAATGGCCGACGCGGGGGTCCGGAGGTGGTACTGCGAGGCTGGAGCTGCCAGTCGACGAAAAGGCAAAGTTCAAATTCTACGCAGCGCGACTCTAGCTTCTGTTTTCTTGCGGGAGGCGAACGGAAAAGACGCCCACGCCCCTTCTGGTTAGCTGGAATGAAAATCGGATTGCCCGAGCGGCAATCCGATTTTGTTTTCAGGAGAAGACATTGCCGACTATCCACCTTGGTAAAGCCTGCCCGCGATGCAAAAGCAACAAGCTGCAGAGGCTGCGACGAAAGCTCTGGATGAGGTTGATGCCGGCGAGCAAATATTATCGCTGCATGACGTGCCGCTCGAGATTTATGATGCTTGGGGATCGCCTGGCGTGGCTTCTGACTGCGGGACCACCCAAGATTTGATACACCGGGGGAATCGGTTGCCAGAATCTCGTTCCCGCGTGCTTTCGGCGGGATCGATCTCGAGAGGATGGATTCTCCGTTGCATGCATAGGCGAAAGAGTCGGACATTTGTGTCCCATTATACTAAGCGACATTCGAGGGCTTGGATGCCGATACACTGACCACCTGCAGCGGAAAAGACGCAAAAGGGGCATGGAAACGAATCCATGTGTTGGGATGCGCCACCTGCAATGGGTTTCCAGCAAGATCCGCAAAAGAGTCTAACCGCAGCCGCTGATTGGTTCCGTCAGGGAATAGAAAATCCAGCATGGTCCCCGAGGTAAGGCGGGTACGGACTTCCATACAGACGGGATTGCCGGTGCCGAAAGCGGCAGGGCAATCATCATTGCATTCTTCTTCGGGCAGGTGCCTGACTATGCCGGCCAGCGTGTGATTCTGCACATAAGCCGTTTTGGGGGAGACCTCGTCGGTTAAAAAATCCGCAAACAGGAAGCCGCGGGTATAAGGGCGATGGCTCACTCGTTCCAGGTCCTCATGCCATTCCCGCAAGGCCCGATATTCCCCCGGGGATTTCCAGTACTTATCGATGGCTTGACGATAGGCACGGATGACGCTTGCCAGGTAGAGCGATCCCTTCATCCGGCCTTCAATCTTAAAGGCGTCGATGCCGAGCTCCATCAGCTTGCCAAGTTCATCAATCAGGCATAGATCCTTGGAATTGAATATGTATGTCCCTTTCTGATCTTCATCGATCGGAAAATATTGGCCCGGCCGTTTTTCTTCCACCAGCCGATAGGACCAGCGGCAAGGTTGAGTGCAGGCGCCAAGATTGGCGCTGCGTTGATTGAGCAGAGCGCTGAGCAGGCACCGTCCGGAATAGGAGACACACATGGCGCCGTGCACGAAGACCTCCAGTTCGGTATCGCAGTCCTGGCGGATTTTTTCAATTTCTGAGAAGCTCAGCTCTCGGGCAAGGTTGACCCGCTCGATTCCCTGCTCGCGCCAGAATGCAAGGCTCAGGCTGTTGGTGGTATTGGCCTGGGTGCTCAGGTGCAAGGCAACGTCTGGTGCCAATCTTCTCGCCAAAGCGAGAACCCCGGGATCGCTAACAATGATGGCGTCTACCCTTATATCCTGCAGATATTCGAGAAAAGAAGGGAGACTTCGGAGATCGGCATCGCGGGCAAAGGTATTGACCGCTACGTAAACTTTTCTTCTCAATCTTTGGGCCAGAAAACAAAGTATCGCGAGCTCCTCACGATTCAAGTTGCGTGCGGCGGCCCTCAGACTGTATTCTTTTCCCCCCACGTAGACTGCATCAGCTCCGTAGGCGAAGGCAATCCGGCATTTTTCCAGGCTGCCGCCGGGAGCCAACAGCTCAGGCTTGGATCGCCCGTTTGTTGAATAGGGCATGCTCATTGCGGGCGCTTCTCCTTTCTATTATCTTGCTGGAAAAAGCAGAACCTGAATTTGACAAATCTGCAGAGCACTTGTACTTATCATTCCATGGAAGGAAAGTACAAGTAACAGGGCAGGAAATTTGCATCGCAGGCTCTCGGTGCATTGATGGGATTGGCCCCGATGGTATATGAATCCAATCGAGATGAAGAAGAAAGAATCGCCTGGCTGACTTTGAAGCTCATTCCCGGGCTGGGTAATCGATCTTTACTGCGGCTTCTCAAGCATTTTGGAGGGCCTAAAGCGATTCTGCGAGCGGGGGGCGGAGAACTGAATATTGTGCCGGGGTTGCGTGAGCAGGCACGATTTGCATTACGGAAAAAAGAGACCGTGCGCCCCGCACAATCCGAATGGGAGCGACTGAAAGAGGAACAGATACGGATTCTGAGCCTCGCCGATTCTGACTACCCGGCGAACTTGAAAGCCATCCCGGATCCCCCGGCAGTGTTGTTCATAAAAGGCACTCTGGAGGCGAGGGATCTGGTGTCGGTATCGATCGTCGGGTCGAGGGCCGCTTCACCGATGGGAATGGCTTTCACCGAACGACTAAGTATGGACCTTTCGCAATATGGGGTTACTATTGTTAGCGGCCTGGCTGTCGGCATCGACAGTGCTGCCCACCGGGGAGCTCTGAAAGGCAGGGGAAGAACGCTGGCAGTACTTGGTTGCGGTCTGGACGTGGAATATCCAAGGATCAATAGTCCATTGCGACAGCAGATCGTCACGGCGGGAGCCCTTGTGAGTGAATTTCCCCTGGAAACCTTACCAGCTCCGGTCAATTTCCCCATGCGCAACCGCATCATCAGCGGCCTCTCTTTGGGAGTCGTGGTGGTTGAGGCAGCTCATCGCAGCGGCTCACTCATAACCGCCAGACTGGCGCTGGAGCAGGGCCGTGAAGTGTTCGCCGTGCCGGGTGTGGCTCGCCACTATCGCAGTATCGGTCCCCACCGGCTGCTGAAGCAGGGAGCCAAGCTGGTCGAGAGTGCGGAAGATGTTCTGGAGGAAATCCGTCCCCTGATTCGACCGAGCTGGAGCCCGGCTGTGGGCAAAACATCCAAACCGGCTGAGCCACCGAAGCTCGATGCCGATGAAATGACTATATTTAGTAAACTGGATCGGCACCCGCGGCACATCGACGATATATGCCGGGAGCTGAGCTGGCCTATGGGAAAGGTGATGGCCGTCCTGTTGAATCTTGAGCTGAAAGGGAATGTTCAACAACTACCGGGCAAATATTTTGTTCGCTTGCACGAAACAGTCGATAAATAAAACGACCGAGGGAAATACATGTCAAAATCACTTTTGATCGTTGAATCTCCTACCAAGGCTAAAACACTCGAACGCTATCTTGGCAAAGATTTCATTGTTAAGGCTTCCGTAGGGCACATCAAGGATCTTCCGCAAAACAAGCTGGGCATAGATCTGGAGAAACAGTTTCTTCCCGAGTACCGGGTCATAAGAGGGAAAAAGAAGATCGTTAACGAGCTGAATCAAGCCGCGGCCAAAGCGGACGCTATTTATCTGGGGCCCGACCCGGATCGCGAAGGTGAGGCCATAGCATGGCATATCGCAGAAGAGTTGGAAACAAACGGCAAGCCCCTATACCGTGTGCTCTTTTACGAGCTCACCCAGAAAGCTATCCAGCACTCTCTGAATCATCCCGATTCTCTCAACAAGGGCCTGTATGATGCTCAACAGGCCAGGCGCATTCTGGATCGATTGGTTGGGTACCTCATCTCTCCGCTTCTCTGGTCGAAAGTAAAACGGGGCCTGAGTGCCGGCCGGGTTCAATCGGTTGCCATGCGCCTGATCTGCGAACGGGAAAGGGAGGTTCAAGCGTTCGCTCCGGAGGAGTATTGGACCATCGATGCAGAGCTCCAACCGGCCGAAAAAAAGAGCGTTAAAAAGACGGCGATTATTTTTCGCGCTGCGTTGAACAAATGCGGCAAGAAAAAATGCACCATTAGCTCGGGAGATGAAGCGCACAGGCTGGTCGATCTGATCAAGCCAAAGCAGTTCGAAGTGGTTAAGGTTGAGCAAAAGCAGCGCCGCAGAACGCCTGCACCCCCATTCATTACCAGTACTCTGCAGCAGGAAGCGGCTCGCAAGCTCCGCTTCTCAGCCAAAAGAACCATGGGGGTTGCGCAGAGGCTTTATGAAGGACTCGAACTGGGCAA
>JAVEVM010000029.1:0-11102 GCA_034005055.1 Desulforhabdus sp.
GCTTTCCATTCGTTTTTCGCCAGGCCCGCCTTCTTGCAGGTCCACTGCAGAAACTGCTCACGGTCCCAGTTGTTTTCCGTGGCCACTTGTGGAAGGAGCAGTCCGGACTGATAACCTTTGCGAATATAAAGGCCGTGCTTGCCGATTTCAATCCGGTCGATATCCCGAATGCGCTCCATCGGCGTCAGCACAGATATCTCCAAATCGATCTGGTTCAATTCCGAAGGTTCCACAGCACAAAAGCGGGGATCTGAAAAAGCAGCCTGAATAGCCATGTTCTTAATGGTTTCATGAAGGGGTGTCTTCGCTTCAATCATACCGATGCACCCCCGCAATTCTCCGGCTTTCTTTACACAGACAAAAGCCCCTCTGTGCTCCTGAAGTTTTGGAGTTTGCGCGGAGAATTCCGGCAGGGGCTCGCCGAGACACCGACCGCGAATAGTCTGATAAGCAAGCTCTCGCAGTGTGATCTTTTCTTCTTCTGAAAGCCCGAGGTCCACTCCCACCTTCGATCTCCCGGATTGTTGCTGGTCGCGTTTGCGGCCCGGATTGTCATACAATACCGCCGACAGATAGCCCACTACGCTGCTGTTATCGCCCGTCACGTCTCCGGAGTTGGCGTATTTCAAAACTCTGGATTTACCGGCTCCCAGTTTTTGCGCCGCCAGCATGACCGTCAGCATGGGACCGCCACCGCAGGCTTCACCGCTGCCCTTTCGAAGACTCGCGGAAAGCTCTGCCGCATCAAAGGCAGCGACTTGATCGATTATCGTCTGATCCAACTTCTTGGCTACAGCGTACGGGTGGAAATGAGAGAGATCACTGCTCGCCACAAGGAGAGCGCGCTTGCCCTCACACACAGCTGCAATCGCTTCAGCCAGTTTACTGCAATTCTCAAAAGCCTGGTCGCCCATCACGATGGGGGTCAGTTTGAATTCTTTGATAACAACCTGCAGGAAAGGCAGCTGGATTTCGAGGGAATGCTCCTGCGCATGTGCTTGAGGGACATAATCGATTTCTATAGGCTGTTTCAGGAGTGAATCCACTAGTTCTCGATCCAGCGGAACAACTCCCAGTGGAGTCCGGTAACCGCCAAGTTTGTACACACTGGCGCCCTTGAAGTAAGCCCGGTGACTCGGGGCGACTATGAGCACCCGCTCGAAAGGCTGATCGAGCAAAAGCTTATAGGCATGGGCAGCTACTCCACCTGAATAGACATAACCCGCGTGAGGGACTATCAAACCCACAATGTCACCTTTGAGTGGAGAAACGGCCGCCTGATCCAGATACTTTTGGACTTCCCTTTTCAGAGTATCCGCCTGGCCGGGATACCAGGAGCCCGCGATAACCGACTCCCGAATCTTTTCTAAACCCATAATTTCCCCTTTGTGTCAGGTAAGCATCATCGCTGGACTCGCCCTCGCAACTTGTCCTCCGAAGAGAAAAATCGGGGTGCGTAGAGTGCCGAGAATCGGCTCTCTGTTTAAGAAAGTAAAACACCTGTCCCCACCGGTGTCAACGCGCTTTTCAAAAAGACCCTGGCGCATCCTTGAGATCTCCTTGAAAGGTAAGAGGTTCTTGTCTTTTCCACGGCGCAATCCGAGATAGAGCAGATTTATATGAATGAAGAGCTTGTATTGCACAATATATTGATTCACCAACGGCTTTCTTATAAGCTACATTTCCCCTTCAGATGGTATGGAGCAGGCTTGTACGGCTGAATATCGGTGTATGGAAAGAATGAGCATGAAAGCCAGACTGGAAAATTTTGCCATCGTGCTTCACCGCCCCCATTTTGCCGAAAATATCGGAGCATCAGCCAGAGCGGCTAAGAACATGGGCATCAGCCGGTTACTGGTGGTTGAACCCTATGATTGCGACCTCACCCGCATACTCAAGATGGCCACCCATAATGTGGAAGATGTGGTGGCTGCCATGGAAGTCTATGATCGCCTGGAAGATGCCCTGGCTCCGTTCGGTCATGTTGTGGGGACTACTGCTCGTACAGGATCTCATCGGCAGACCTTGAAGAGCCCGCGCCTGTTGGCGGAGGAGCTAATTCCCATCAGCCAGAGGAATCAAATAGCTCTTCTGTTCGGTCCGGAAAATTGCGGACTGACCGGTAGCGAATTGAAATACTGCCAAAGCCTGGTCACTATCCCCACGGCGAATTTTTCTTCCATCAACCTGGCACAAGCGGTGATGATTACAGCTTATGAGCTGTTCCTGGCAAGCAGTGACAGGTCCGCCGGCTTTGTCCCCCGACTCGCCAGCACGCGGGAATTAGAGGACATGTACGATCATCTGAAAAAGACACTGACCAAGATCAGTTTCATCAATCCGGAAAATCCGGAATATTGGATGATGAGCGTCAGACGGTTTTTTGGCCGAGTCGGTCTTCGGGCACGCGAGATCAAGATGATTCGCGGAATTTGCAGGCAAATAGACTGGTATTGCGATAAACGTCTGCAGTCTGATTCTGCGCCTCCCTCAAATAGCTGATCCGGCAGAAGGTAACCGTTCAGCGCTAAGTGGCCACGAAACAATTTCATGCCCGTGTGCGTGCCCGTGCCCGAATCGGGCACGCACACGGGCATGGGCACGTGAAGAGATAATTGGATTTGGTGAACGGTTACGGAAGGAGAGGCTATTGCGCGGTGCGAACGTTCTCTTGGCGTTCTTGCCGACAGGATGTCGACGAGCGATAATAGGGGTGGCTTTAAAATTAGACAGGCAACGGTCAAAGTATGAGATGAACGGCATATGTTTTGATTTCCCCGAACCCCGCCTGATTAACGGGGTCACAATCATCGGTCCGGATCTGTTTGCAACGGACGAGCAGGGCAAACCGCTGAGCCCCATTGCCTCCGCTTTTCCTGAGGATGGGGTCATAGTAACGGGACGTGGGATTCACGCCATGCAAGCTCAAACCATGCTGGATTTCCTCAGGGCCCGAACCTACAGGGAAGACCGAAGGGAATTGACGAAGGAGGAGGAAGAGGAAGTCTATCAGAATTCGGTTGCCCTCCTCATCCGCCATCCTGTCATTTTGATTCGCTCGGACCCTTTTGCCATGGAAAAGGTCTTTACCGCAGACGAACTGCTGCAACGCCTGATATCCAAAGACTGCATTCAGTTCACCGGAATTCAGCAGGCAGCTGTGCGAAGGAGGCTGCGGCGCCGAGGAGAAAGCTGGCGGATTTCACCTCCTCCGCATTCGATGCCCGACATACAGCGCTTCATCGAATCCAGCCGGGTTCAAGTCAACACGGGCGCCACATACTATTACAATGTTTCAACCGGGGGCCGCTTCATCACTCACCAGGAATTCATGAAAATCCGGCCGTTGCTGCATGCAGATCGACACGAGGCCCTGGCCAGGCTCGAAGAGATTTCAAGTCTAATTAGGCTCACCAACAATCTGGGAGTGCACGAGCTTAGTTTTTTTCTGCCGTGTGAGGAGGCTTTGGAGACGGACGATCTTGAGAATCTGATAGAGGTTCTGGCGGCTGCGACCAGCGATATGGATCTGGATGAAGCTGAGTATCTGTTTGCTCGGTTCTCGATGAAGTTCGCAGCCGCAGCCGGCCTTGAATTATCGGTTGACAGCACGAACGAAGCGGCATGGGCTACGACCATGTTTTGCCGTCTTTATGATATCAATGAAAAAGAAGTGGAGGAATGGGCTCTCGGGTTGAGTCCGGAGTTTCGCTTGAATGTCAGATGGCTGCCGGGGGCCCGCATATCCGGCGAACTTTTGTTTGAGTCGAATACGGAAGACAGGATTCGAAAACTGATGCGCCACTATTGGCAAATGCGCCCGGGGATAGTCTCCATTAATGTCGGCCGGGTCGAATCCTCACAAACGATTCGGGACCGCACCGGTGAGCAGCGGGATGTCTATCTGGTAGTGTTGGGGCTTGCTGACGGCACAGAAGATATCCGAATCGTGCGTATGATCAAATGGGACGTGATGCACCGGGTTAAAAGGGGAACCCCGTTGCACCAGGCGATTGCCGAGACTATCCAGTATCGGGATTACATTTTCGATCGCCTGCGCGCGGCAGCCGAGCTCGGCATACCCAAGCTCTGTTATACGGAAATTCGGTTGGAGGAAGAGATCGCCCAGCTGGGCCGTATTCCGGTTTTCTTTTTCGACCGGCAATATGTAGTCGGTATCGTAACCGACAAGATCCCGTTGGGGAGTTATGCCAGGCCGGGCTTCGTGGTAGAGCTTGCCGGGCTGTTGGGGATCGCTGCCGCCATCAGCCTGATTCTTGGCAGAGCCTGCCCACGCAGCGGGCACGTCTTCTTTGACGACGGTGATGAAGTGATCCAGCTCGGTACCGACGATCTGCCGGAGCGACTGACCATTGCCGATACGACCGGCTCCTTCACCGACTGGTGCACGCCGGTAAAGGACTCGCTGCCGCATTGCCTATGGCATCTAGCGCTCCACCTGGAGAGAGCAGGCCAACACGGCATCGAGCAGGCAGAGCTGAATGCCGCAGTTGCTGCATTTGCCACCAGTTTTACCAGCGAAATCCAGCGCATGCAGCGATTATTGGACAGCCCCGAAAAGAACCTGCGCTCGCTTTTTGCCGACCGGACCAATGAGCCCGGCGGAATTCGTCACCGTTGGGAAGCTATCCTGCGCCGACTGCAGACAACAGAGATTCAGCAAGTGCTGCAAGTCATCTTGGATAGTCCCCATTTAGCCTCTTTAAGAAAATCCCAACAAGTTATTCTTCCAGGATAATCTTGCGTTCGACCAGTGACATGCTGTGAATTCTGGCTTTAAGGATCTTCTGCTCGCCAAAGATGTTGACCACCCTCAGCTTATCCCCTTCGTTTTCAACAACGTCAACTGCTTCCAGAATCAATTCTTCTTTTCCGTTTTTGAGCAGGTACGCATGGGCTTCACACATCGATCGATTCTCCATTTTGTTTTTACAATGAACGTTAAATACTATAAAACCATCCAACCTTTAAAAGGGATATGCGGTCTCTTCCCACAGCCCGGCAACAGAGGAGCACATAATGCAGTTTATCGACCTGACACGGCAGCAGCAACGAATCAGGCACTCGATTGAAAAACGGATTCAAACCGTTCTCGATCACGGTTGCTACATCATGGGGCCTGAAGTTAGCGAACTGGAAGCAAGTCTCGCTTCCTATGTGGGAGTCCGGCACGCCATCGGCTGTGCATCCGGAACGGACGCTCTATTGCTGGCTCTTATGGCGCATGGAGTGAAAAGCGGCGACGCTGTTTTCACGACGCCCTTTTCTTTCATCGCAACCGCCGAAGCGATAGCCCTGCTGGGTGCAATCCCTGTTTTTGCCGACATTGACCCTGCCACGTTCAATATTGATCCTGCAAAGCTGGAGAAGGCAATTGAAGCCTTCGTTTTATCCGATCCGGCAAAATACCCTCTGCCTGCAACAGCAAAAGTCTCCGAACTGCGTCCGCGTGGCGTCATTTGTGTGGATCTTTTCGGCCTGCCGGCAGATTATAACACGATCAGTCAAATCGCCCAAAAAAACGGCCTGTTTGTGATCGAAGATGCCGCCCAATCGTTTGGTGCGGATTACTTCGCCCAAAAGGCCTGTAGTCTGGCTCAAGTAGGCTGCACTTCATTTTTTCCGGCCAAGCCCTTGGGCGGATACGGCGATGGTGGCATGTGCTTCACAGATGACGACCAGTTGGCGCATACTATACGCTCTCTGCGCCTGCACGGGCAGAGCTCGCATAAATACGACCACATTCACATCGGCCTTAACGGCAGGTTGGATTCTCTCCAGGCAGCCATCCTCATGGCCAAATTCGAAATCTTTCCTGAGGAAGTCGAGCTTCGCCAGCAAGTGGCACAAAATTACTCTCGGCTTCTATCATCGGACTCATCACCCCTGATCACGCAGCGGATACCGGCGGAACGTCGTTCCGTCTGGGCGCAGTATTCCGTGCTCGCCGAACGGGACGAAGCGCGAACGGTCCTGCTGGCCAGGCTGAAAGGATCCGGCATCCCGACGGCAATCTATTACCCGAGGCCGCTTCATTTGCAGCCGGCTCTGAGCTACCTTGGCTATAAAGAGGGCGATTTCCCCGTTAGTGAAGATTGTGCGCGGCGCATTTTCAGCCTGCCGATGCACCCATATTTGCCGAAAGAGGACCAGGAAAGAATAGCCGCGGTTTTGCTGGATCAACCTGCGCATCGTTGAATCGAATTCAACGGTAATTGCTGTAAAGAATCATCCGCTCTTTTCCGCAACCCAGTGTGCGGACAGGTCTGAGTGCTTCCGGCGGAAAATGAGGGCCATATACGAGAACGGCTCCTTGCCAGTTTGTCAGCTTCTCTGCAATGCGGTTGAAAGGTTTGTCCGGGTAGAGATAGAGGCAGTCGGCCTTATCAAATCTTTGGGCAAGATAATCGCCGCATACAAAATCCGTCCTGCCATTGAGGCTCAGGGTTCGAGCGGCGTTTTGCGCCATGCTGCAAAGATCCGCATCGATTTCTATTCCCAGGGACCGTGTGAAAAGACCGGCTATGCAGGTGACGATGCCGTCTCCACTGCCAAGGTCGATGAAAAGATTATAGACGGCAAGATTGATCGTTCTAAAAAAATAAAAGACATGCGGTGCTCTGGAGGCCGCCCAGGCGCCCAATTTGGTATGGCGGTAGAGTCCCGCTCCTGAATGCTCCAGCTCTTCGTAAAACTTCCGATAATAGCGAACGATCGTCGTGAAATGCCTGCTGCGCTCTGCAGGGAGATCATCCATTGGAACGGACGACGGAATAAGGCTCATAGTAACCGGTTCGCACGGAGCTCACGGGAAGCACCATGCTGCCTTTGCCGAGCAGGGTTCCGGGGTTGGTGACGGCATTGCAGCCGATCTGGACATCGTCTCCCAGGATTGCACCGAATTTGCGCATTCCACTGTCGATGATCTGGTCGTTAATTCTCAGCTGCACGGTGCCTTCTTTGATCTTCAGATTGGCCAGCTTGGTACCGGCTCCAAGATTGCTGTTGCCGCCCAGGATGCTGTCGCCGATGTAGGCAAAATGGCCGGCTTTGGCGTCGTTCAGCATCACGCTTGCTTTCATTTCCGTGGTGTGCCCGACCACGCACCGGTCTCCCACTATACATTTGCCCCGCACGTAGGCTCCCTGCCGAACTTCCGTATGCTGCCCGATAATCGTCGGTCCTTTAATGAGTGCTCCCGGCTCGATTACCGAGCCTCGACCGAGCAGGACCCGATCATCCCATATCACCGCACCGGCAAAAACGACCGCGGCTTGATTCGTTTCTTCCCCGTTGACACGCACCAGGAATTTCTTTTTGGTCACCTCACCACCCAGGATGTAAAAGCCATCTCGCCAAATTCGATTTTGCCAGATGATCACCGTTTCGGGCAACGGCCTGCCGAAACATTCCAGTGCAAGAACGTTCGGAATCAGCTTCCTGGACAGATACGGAGATATGTTTGCCAGTGCCTGCCAAACATATTCGCATCCTGAGAAAAGGTCCCGGTGCTCAAATGACGGCAGATCAAAAAATGCTTCAGCCTGCAAGAAATCCATTGTGCAATCCGTTCAGGTTACGTCTGTTTGGCAATCAGACGCTGATGCTCGATTTTGGTACACTTATCCATTACCACCTGCAGGCCGTTGCTGCGAGCTTTTTCGGCTGCCTGTTCGTGAATCAGTCCCAACTGCATCCAAACAGATCCCGCTCCAACCGAAATGGCATCCTCCACGATGGCCGGAATGGCTTCGATATTCCTGAATATGTCAACCATATCTATATGTCCGGGAACCGACTTGAGGTTTTGATAGCAGGGCTGGCCGAGCACCTCCCGGTATTTGGGATTTACCGGAATAACCTGGTATCCATTTTCCATGAGGTATTTTGCGACCCTGTGGCTGGCGCGATGCTCTTTGTGGGATAGGCCGACCACCGCTATCGTTTTAGTCTTTTTCAACAGCTCGGCCACTTCTTCATCGGCGGCCCCGTTTTTGGAGATTTTGAAAATAGTCATCAAGAAACCTCAATTCTGCTTGATGCCTGGAATGTGATCACCACGACCGAGCAACGCTCTCATCCGCAGGCTACCACCCGGTTGCGTCCTTGATGCTTGGCCAGGTACAGCGCTTTGTCGGCGGCACTGATCAGGCTGTCCAGCGTATGTTCGTTATGATAAGAGCAGACTCCGATGCTGATCGTCAATCGGATCTGCCGATCGGCGACTGGAATAGTCTCCGCAGCTAATGTTCTGCGCAGCTTTTCGGCGGCTTCCGCCCCGCCTTCAAGATCGGTATCGGGCAACAACAGGAGAAACTCTTCTCCACCCCAGCGGGAGAGAAAATCTTGTCCGCGAATCGCACTTTGCAGCATATTCGACACGGTGATGAGCACCTGATCGCCGACCGCATGACCCAACTCGTCATTAATACACTTGAAATGATCTATATCGCAAAGCAACATGGAAAAGGTTGAACCGGTGCGTTTGAACCGCTCCAATTCGTGCCGCAAATGCAAATTCATAGCACGGCGGTTCAACAGATTGGTCAAAGGATCCAGCATCGCGGCCTGCGCCAACGCCTCCTCGACCTTTTGCCGTTCGATAATTTCAAACTTCAGCTTGCCGGTCAGCTCCAGCAGATCCCTGGTCCGCTCTTCAACTCGAAGCTCCAACTCTTCTTTTGCCTGTTTCAGCGCTTCCTGGGACTGCTCATGTCGTACCCTGCTCTCTTCCAACTGGGACGACATGCGATTGAATGCAGCAATCAGGTTATCGAGCTCATCACCGGTTTCAAGCGCGATGTGTTGATTCGGTCGTCCTTCGGCTATGGCGCTGCAGCGAGAGATCAGCAGCTTGATCGGAGTAGTGAAATGTATGGACAGGAAACGACTGAATGCCAGGGCCAGCATGATGGAGAAGACGAGCGAAATTATACCTGAAATGCGAACTCTCCTTAGCTTCTGCTGGACTTCGTCGGCCCGCATATCCATGCCCACCAGGTACATTCCCTGACTGTTTTTCAAGGGCGCATAGCCGGACATGAACGAGCCCCACTCATCCACAAAGATCTGGTCATCGACCGAAGGGCCGGAAAATCCGAGCAGCAAGGCTGGAACCACCGAAGTGTATTCCCGTCCCGGCATGGCCTGCACGGCCGTTTCATCCGTATCAAGGACGAATTCAACCCGATCGCCCTCTTTTCGCATTATGTAAAGATAGGCCACGTCTGGATTGGTATTGCGCAGTTCACGCAGCAGCTTAAGGTAGTGCTGATAGGCAGGCAGGTTCTGGTCTTTCTCAGATTGAATTCCTGCCAGCTCTCTGGCATCGACAAGTTCACTTATCAGGGCCGCACTGTTTTGCAGTCGAGCCTGCAGATTGTTTTTCAAGCTGTCAATCGCATTGATGTAGAAATAAGTGCCTATGCTTCCTGATACCAGTATCACGGCCAGAAAATGACTAAAGAAAAGTTTTCTAGCGATCGGCAGCCGGATCTTCAATTCTTTTCTCCTTGCACATTTTGCGACGGCAGAGCTCTGAACCGGCAGCATCCAGGAGATCTTGAGGACGTTTTGTGGCTCCGTCAATAGTGCCGACGCCGATAGTTGCTTGTATCAAAACGGCGGTGTTTTGCTGCCTGAAAGGAGATTTGCGGATCGTTTGCGATAGATATGGTATCACCTCTTCGGCTTCCTCATGCGGAACGTTCGGCAGGACCAGCAAAAATTCGTCACTTCCGTATCTTCCGAGATACCCCTCTTCCTCGGGGATGATTTCCCTCAGCAGGCCGGCCGCATGCTTGAGCACCTCGTTCAACAATCCGGAAGGACCTTCGGTCGCATTATAGAAGTCGAGATCGATGAGCAGAATCGAGAGGGGGGTCTGGCGGCGGCGGGCTTTCCTGAATTCTTTTTCCAGGAGAGTGTGAATCTGGAAGTAGTTCATCAGGCCCGTCAAAGGATCAAGTACGGCAAACTCTTTTACTTTTTCATAAGTCAGGCAATTGTCCATGCAGAGTGCTATTTTTACTCCCAACTGCTCGAGAAGGTCGGTCCCGTCATCCCGTTGATAGCGATTCACATCACGGCTTCCCAAAAAAAGGCTGCCGAATGCTATTTCGTGAACACACAAAGGAATCGAGATTCCCGACCGGATTGAGGCGAGCACTCCATCAGGGAGTATGCCAAGGAGCCCTTGCAGTGTTTCGTCGGTCAGGAAGGAAGGTTTGCAGGCGACACCGCCAAGAAGTTCGCCGTTGTTCGGGAAGAAAGGTAAAATCCATGTGTTTTCGGCTATGGGCTCGTTCTGTCTGGAAACGTCCGGGAAAAAGCGTTCCAGAATGTCTGCGTGACTCAAGATTAAAATGAGATAATCCGGCTGGAATCGATCCTTTATCTCTCTTAGCAGCTCTTCCACCAGCACATCCAATTGCCTGGTGCGAAACAGTATCCGCTCGATTTCGGTAAAGTGCCGCCAGATCCTTTCATTGTTGCTTGCAGTGCTCATCAGATGCTGAAGCTGTCGCCGCAGCTCTTCATTTTCCTGTTTAAGCTGCTCTAGTGTTGCGGCATCTTTCCGGTTTTGCTCACTCACTGTTGAATCCATGACTTCCGTCCGTAAGCCCTCAGAGGCAAAGGCATATTTAAAAAGCAGTGACAATCAAAGGGGGGATGTTTCTTACATCTTCGGGCAGGCGGCTAAAGCAATGCTTACGGCTTCACTTGGCGTTTGGGCGGCCAGCACCCCGGGTATGGCAAAGCGGCTTTGAATGGCTACAACGGTTTTACCCAATTTCAGAGCCAGTGCCATTTCCGACAGCGTGCCATAGCCTCCGTCAATGGCAATAAGCACATCGGCTGTCTGTACGATGACAGCATTTCTTGCCTGACCCATATTCGTCGCAATAGGGAAGTCGATATAGGCATTCGCATCCCGGCTGCAGGCGCCAGGAAGAATGCCGACGGTAAATCCCCCCACTTCCTTGGCCCCCCTGGCCGCGGCAGGCAGTACGCCCCCCAGTCCGCCTCATATCTACACCGCGGCGTGGCGAGCGATCTCCCGACCGACTTCCGCCGCCAGA
>JAVEVM010000030.1:0-11040 GCA_034005055.1 Desulforhabdus sp.
TACGAAGCGCTTCGCAATACGTTAGATACGGATAGCTCCCTCTCCGACCTGCATCAACAATCTTTGCGCCGAATTGAAAAGCTTTTTCGGCAGCATGATGTTAACCTGCAGCTCGAATAATAATGTTCGCGGGCAAGGTTTCGGCACGAGCGCCAACGTCGAAGACTTGCCCGCGAATCTTGGAGCGCAGGGGGGCTCAGCTTATCCCGTCGAGCCGGCGGTTCAGCCGGTTTGGATCTTCCTGAAATCTCCAACTCTGGCGAATAGATCGTGGATGCGCGTGAGAAGAGCCAGGCGGTTGCGACGGACCGCTTCATATTTATCCATCACCAGGACCGAATCAAAAAAGGCATCGATCGGGCCTTTAAGCTTCGTCATCGCCTCGATCGCCCCATCATAGTCCGATCGGTCGATACGCTCGTTCGCCACCCCTTCGGTATCCTGAAGCACTGCAAAGAGCTTCTGTTCGGCCTCGCTGCTGAATAGGTCCTCAGACACGGGAGTCTTCTCCGGTGCCTTTATAATGTTCACCACCCGTTTGAAAGCGGTGGCCAGGATATCGAAATCCGCACGGGTCTTAAAGACTGAGAGAGCCTTAGTGCGTGCAACGGCGCTAACCAGGTCGTCCATCCCGACCGCAAGGGCGGCATCCACCACATCCGGGCTAAAACCTTCCTGACTCACAAGCCAGTGCTGCAGCCGCCCCTGGAAGAATTCAAGCACGCCTTCCCTCACTGCTTTTGGGGGCTCGGTCATCTGTGGCTTTAAAAGCGGCAAAGCCTCATCGATGAGCAGGGAAAGCGATATATGGAAAGGCTTCTCCAATATGATGCGGATGATGCCCAAAGTCTGGCGGCGCAATGCGAAAGGATCGGTGGTGCCTGTTGGAATAAGCCCTACGCCAAAGCAACCGACGATGGTGTCCATCTTATCGGCAATGCTCAGCAGTGCCCCGACGGCGCCTTCCGGGATGGGACCGCCTGCCCGGGTGGGAAGATAGTGTTCATAAATTGCTTCGGCTACCTGGGTCGATTCGCCCTGCAGACGTGCATAAGCTCTTCCCATGACCCCTTGCAGCTCCGGGAATTCTCCGACCATGCCCGTGACCAGGTCCGCTTTGCACAGGTGAGCGGATCGCATAAGCGCATCAATCGAATCGGGCGCCAATCTTTCTCCCAGCCAGCGGGCCAAAGCGGTGAAGCGTTCCACCTTCTCCCAGCTGGTGCCAAGCTTGGAGTGAAACACGACCTTCTTCAGTTGTTCAGCGCGTGCGTCCAGGCGGATCTTTTGATCCTCTTCGTAATAGAACCGGGCGTCTTCGAGGCGGGCGCGCACGACGCGGGCGTTTCCGGCGGCAACCAGTTTGGCATCTTTCGGGACCGTATTGGCAACCGTCACAAAATAGGGCAGCAGTTTGCCCTTGCCATCGGTAACCGCAAAATAGCGTTGATGCTTTTTAATCACAGTGATCAACAATTCCGGCGGAAGCTGCAGGTATCTTGGTTCGAACTCGCCCAGCAACGGTTGCGGGTATTCAACCAGATTGGTCACTTCATCGAGAAGATCCTCATCCTCAAGAACGATCCCCCCGACCTTTTCGGCGGTTGCCTGAATTCCCTTGCGGATCGCATCCTTCCTTTCCGCCAGATCCACCACTACGAAATGTTTTTTCAAGTTCTCTCGGTGGCTCGCGTAGTCGGTCACGGTCAGCCATTCAGGGCTCATAAAGCGATGGGCGAGGGACTTGTTGCCGCTCACCACGTCCCCGTATTGAAGATGCAGCACATCACCCCCCAATAGTGCCGTGATCGAATGCACCGGGCGCGTATAGGTAACGTTTAGGCTCCCCCAGCGCATGGATTTCGGAAAAGGAATATGGGCGATGAAATCAGGCAGCATCTTCTCCAGGTGCTCCCTGGTGGGGAGTCCTGCTTGTTCACGGACGATGCACAGGTATTCGCCTTTGGCAGTCTGTTTGATTTGTATATCTTCGACTGCTACCCCCTGACCCCGGGCAAATCCTTCTGCGGCTTTGGTCGGTCGCCCTTCGGAATCATAGGCTACACTTTTCGGCGGGCCGATGATCTCAGTGGCATAAGTTTCCTGCTGCTCAGCCACATTCGCTATGACCAGCACGAGGCGTCTTGGAGTTGCAGAGGTAAATGGCTCGCCGTGGCTGATACGATTTTCGTCCAGAAACCAAACCATTTGCGTCGCCATAGCCTCCAGTGCGGGCTGAATATAACTAGTCGGAATTTCTTCACTTCCTATTTCCAAATAAAGCTCTTTTCCCACGGTTGCCTCCAAAGCTTGGATCTAATCCCATTTCTTGAGCAGAGGAAATCCCATTGCTTCCCGTTGAGCCACATAATCGTGGGCCACCAGGCGTGCCAGGTTTCGTACGCGGGCAATGTAGTTGGTGCGCTCCGTAACGCTGATGGCTCCTCTGGCGTCCAGCAGATTAAAAGTATGCGAACATTTTAAGCAGTAATCATAGCAGGGGAGAACCAGACCGCTCTCGTGCATTCTAAGGGATTCCGCTTCATACATATTGAACAGCTGCAGCAGCATATCCACATCAGCTGCCTCAAAGTTATAGTGGCACCATTCCACTTCGCCCTTGTGATGGACATCGCCATAAGTGACATTGCCACTCCAGATGAGGTCGTAGACATTGTCGATACCCTGCAGGTACATGGCGATGCGCTCGAGGCCATAGGTGAGCTCCAGGCTGACGGGGCTTAAAGGGATTCCCCCCACCTGCTGAAAGTATGTGAACTGGGTGATTTCCATGCCGTCCAGCCACACCTCCCAGCCCAGACCGGAAGCACCCAGCGTCGGCGATTCCCAGTCATCCTCCACGAACCGGATGTCGTGATCCAGCGGATCGATGCCGAAGCTCTTGAGGCTCTCCAGATACAATCCCTGCGAATCAGGCGGAGACGGCTTGATGATGACTTGATACTGATAATAATGCTGCAGCCGGTTGGGATTCTCGCCATAGCGACCGTCGGTCGGCCGGCGCGAAGGCTCGACATAAGCCACCTTATAAGGCTCCGGGCCGAGTACCCGCAAAATAGTAGCGGGATTGAACGTGCCTGCGCCAACTTCCATATCGTAAGGCTGCTGGACGACGCATCCTCGCTCAGACCAGAACTTATCCAACGCAAGGATCAATTCCTGGAACGTCATGTGCGGCTCCTTTGAAAGACGAATATTGTGGTTTCGAATGGCTTCAAGGCTCTTTCCACGGTGTTGTGAAAACCATTCACAAAAACTGGTGATATTCAGAAAATATTTGTAAAATTGCATAAATAGCCAGTGAATCGGCGGCCTGTCAAGGAAAATTCAATGGGTAGGCAAAATCATCTTTGCGGCGCTCTTTCCCGCGCTCTAACCACGATTTTCTTCTTTGAGAACCCATTCGCTGAATGAATCGAAGACAACAAAGCCGACTGTCTGGAATGATCGGGGAGATTAATGGCGGAGAGAGAGGGATTCGAACCCTCGGTGGAAGTTTCCCCCCACACTCGCTTAGCAGGCGAGCGCCTTCAGCCGACTCGGCCATCTCTCCACAAATAAGGCATGTTAATCTTGGCGGAGGGAGTAGGATTCGAACCCACGGTCCCGCTGCTAACGGAACAACGGTTTTCAAGACCGCCGCCTTCAACCACTCGGCCATCCCTCCGGCTGACATCCGTTGAAGAAACGAGTATCTATCATGTCACTCAATGAGTGTCAAGAGCTTCGCAAGGCGAAAATACGGGAATAAACAACTCCAGCCTCCTCAGATTTCCACTTTCTTGCGATTCTTATTCAGAGTAAGATTTCCACCAGGTTGCCGGGACGTTGAACAATACTTCCGATTTATGTTATTAAGCATCTGTTATCGTTGATCATACGATCGAAAGGGAGATATTGCAGGCTTAGGTGCCGCACCAGTCGATTGTTGGATCTATGTACGGTTGTTGCCTCCGGGCACTATGCCCCATACCGAAAAGACTGATGACAAATAAAAACAGAGAAATAGCTGGTAGGCTCATTAACATAGGAGACGAAATTTTGTCGGGGGATGTCCCCAACGGAAACGCTCACTTCATGGCGTGCGCTCTGCACAATAAAGGGTTTCGGTTGCGCTCGATGGTTACGATCGGTGATCGGGAAGATGACATCGTTGAGCTTCTCAATCACTGCCTTCACGGCTCAGACTTTCTCCTGGTAACGGGAGGATTGGGTCCCACCGAAGACGACAGAACGATTGCCGCCGCGGCAAGGGCTTTTAATTTGTCTCTAACCGTCAGCCGCGCCGATCGAGAGCAGCTGCAGAAGTATTTTGCCGAAAGGAATATGCCCTGGTCGGATGATGCCGACAAGTTGATCAGCCTGCCCCAAGGAGCGGTCAAGTTAAGGATGGACATGGCAGGCTTTTTGCTCGATTATCAGAATATCCCCTGCTATTTTCTGCCTGGCGTACCTGCCGAAATGCAGCAACTGATGAACGAAAAGGTTATTCCCGATCTGGAGTCTCGGTTCCCGCAACGACCTGTCTACATCAAGCAGGTTCTTCGTGTGCAGGGGCTTACGGAATCCGTTATCAGCTACCGGCTCAAGGACTTGTCCTTACAGGGGCTTGGGATCGACATCGGCTACCTGCCCCAGCGCAATGAAAACTGGGTGACCTTGCTGGCCACCGCCGCCACCAGAGAAGAAGCGCACATACGGTTGCACCGGGCCCAGCAGCAGATAGTGGCACGTCTTGGCGCCGAATGCATCAGCGGTATAGATGATGAGAGTCTGGAAAAAGTTGTTGGGGTCCGGCTTCGCGAGAAGAAGTGGAAAATGGCGGCAGCCGAATCCTGCACCGGAGGACTTCTTTCCAGCCGAATTACGACTGTTTCTGGGGCGTCGGATTATTTCGAGCGAGGCTTTATCACTTACAGCAACAAAGCCAAAGCCGAGATGTTGGAAGTGCCCGCGGAATTGTTACGTCAACATGGAGCGGTGAGTGAGCCCGTCGCCCGGGCTATGGCCGAGGGAGCAAGAAAGCAGGCGAAGGTGGATGTCGCCGTGGCGGTAACGGGCACAGCCGGTCCCACCGGTGGAAGCCCGGCAAAGCCCGTCGGCACCGTCTTCATTGCCTGTTCCACAGCCAGGCAGACGCAGGTGGAAAAGCACCTTTTCCCGGGAACCCGCGATATGGTTCAGGAGCGGTCGGCTCAAGCCGCACTGGTCTTGCTTTGGAGGATACTGGGTAGATGCTGAGAACTTTCATCGCCATCGACGTTCCGACTCCGGTTAAAAGTGAGCTGGACAGGTTGGAGAAAGAATTAAAGAGAAGCGGTGCCGATGTTTCATGGGTAAGTCCCGAACGGGTTCATCTTACCTTGAAATTCCTGGGCAATGTTGCCGAAGAATCAATTGCTGAAATCAAGCAGGCGTTGCAACAAGTTGCGGCATCATCGGCGCCTTTTCGTCTTCAGCCCGCAAGCTGCGGTGCCTTTCCTTCGTTGAAGCGAATGCGCGTCGTCTGGGCAGGATTACGGGGTGATGACGGGGCGCTCAGGACCCTGCAAAAAAGGGTTGAAGCCGCTCTCGTGCCGCTTGGATTTCAGCCCGAGGAGCGCCCTTTTCGGGCGCACCTGACCCTGGGACGAGTGAAAGGCAGGCGTCATCTGAATCTCCTGCAGGAAGCCCTGTTGGCCAGGCAGGACTTTCAGGCGGAAGCTTTTGACGTAACCGAGCTTGTACTGTATAAGAGTGATTTGAGATCAGGCGGATCCCTTTATACTCCATTGATTCGGGCTGTTCTTGCAGCTGACAAGACAACTATCCAATAAAGGAGGACCCATTCATGGGGTCGACAGAGGACCGACAAAGGGCCATTGATATCGCTATGTCGCAGATTGAGCGCCTTTGCGGAAAGGGCTCCATCATGCGCTATGGCGAGGGCACTCCGACCATTGAAATTCCTGTGATTTCAACCGGGTGTCTGTCGCTCGATTTAGCCTTGGGTATTGGCGGAGTCGCGCGCGGCCGCATCGTGGAAATTTTCGGCCCCGAGTCATCGGGAAAAACCACACTGGCCCTGCACATCCTTGCCGAGGCACAAAAGCAGGGAGGGCTGGCCGCTTTCATTGATGCCGAACATGCCCTGGACGTTAATTACGCGCGCAAGCTGGGCGTGGCAGTGGAGGACTTGCTGATCAGCCAGCCCGATTACGGCGAGCAGGCCCTTGAAATTGCCGAGATCCTGGTTCGCAGCAATGCCATTGACGTGATTGTGGTGGACTCGGTAGCCGCCCTGGTGCCAAAGGCCGAAATCGAAGGAGAAATGGGTGATCCGCATGTCGGTTTGCAGGCCCGGCTCATGAGCCAGGCGCTGCGCAAACTGGTTTCGGCCATCAGCAAATCCAAGACCTGTGTGATCTTCATCAATCAAATTCGCATGAAGATCGGCGTCATGTACGGTTCCCCCGAGACCACCACAGGCGGTAACGCGCTCAAATTCTATGCCACCATGCGGCTGGATATCCGACGCATAGGCCCCATCAAGGAGGGACAGGAGATCATCGGCAACCGAACACGGGTGAAGGTCGTTAAGAATAAGATCGCTCCGCCCTTCAAAGAAGTTGAATTCGACATCGTTTACGGGCGCGGAATTTCCCGCGAAGGAGATGTGCTGGACTTGGCCGTCCTGGCTAATGTAGTCGATAAGGCGGGCACATGGTATTCTTATAATGCCGAACGGCTCGGGCAGGGGCGCGAGAATGTCAAGAATTTTATGCGGGAGCACCCCGATCTTCTATTCGAGATCGAGCAAAAAGTTCGTCAAATTCATGATCTGAATTTTTCTTCGGATTCCTCGGAAGCGGTTTCAGCAGAGTAGCAGTCCCCAAGCTTGACGATTCACAGGCAAAAGGATGCGATCGTCATTCCGACGTCCAGAAATGGCCGGCCCTCACCAGGATGCCGCCTGTCGAGCCTGATGCTTGTGGGTTGAACATTCAAATAGAAACCCTGCAGGGCGCAGGCGAGATCAGCCAAAATCAAAGACGGACAAAATCATCACCGGCACGACAAGGAGGCCTTCTTAATGAAAGCCAGTGAAATTCGCAAAGGGTTCCTAGAATTCTTTCATCAACGGAGTCATTCCATCATCAAGAGCTCTTCTGTTATCCCGCACGACGATCCTACCTTGCTCTTCACCAATGCGGGTATGGTGCAGTTCAAGCGCTGTTTCCTGGGTGAAGACCGCCGCCCCTATACGCGGGCGACAACCAGCCAGAAGTGCATGCGCGCAGGCGGAAAACACAACGATCTGGAAAACGTGGGCCGCACCGCCAGACATCACACTTTCTTCGAAATGCTGGGGAATTTTTCGTTCGGGGATTACTTTAAAGAAGATGCTATCGCCTTTGCATGGGATTTCTTAACTGGAGAGATGGGCCTTCCCAAAGACAAGCTGTATGCCACCATCCATGAAGGAGATACTCAGCTGAATCTGGGCCCAGACGAGGAGGCGCGGGAATACTGGGCAAAATACCTGCCTCTCGACCGCATACTCACCTTTCCTACCAAGGACAACTTCTGGGCCATGGGTGATACCGGTCCCTGCGGTCCGTGCTCGGAGATCCTTATCGATCAGGGCGAAGGTGTAGGCTGCGGAGCCAAGGATTGCAAGCCCGGCTGCGACTGTGACCGCTATCTGGAGCTGTGGAACCTGGTTTTCATGCAGTTCAATCGAATGCCAGACGGGGCTCTCGAGCCCCTTCCCAAGCCGAGTATTGACACCGGGATGGGGCTGGAGCGAGTTGCTGCAGTAATCCAGAAGGTAGCGTCGAACTATGACACCGACCTGTTCGCACCGATGATGGCCCGCATCGCTGAATTGACCGGCTACAACTACGGCAGCGACGCCGAAAAGGACGTATCGGTGAAGGTCATCGCCGATCACAGCCGGGCAGCGGCTTTTCTTATTGGCGACGGGGCACTGCCAAGTAACGAGGGAAGAGGCTACGTCCTGCGGCGGGTTATTCGCAGAGCTCTCAGGCATGGGCGCTTCCTCGGGTTGGATCGTCCCTTTCTTCATGATACCGCCGTTTCGGTCATGCAATCCATGCAGGATGCCTATCCGGAGCTGATGGAAAACCGCAGCTACATCACCCGAGTCATACTGACCGAAGAGGAGCGATTCAACGAAACACTGGACTATGGGCTGCGCCTGCTGCAAAGTGAAATCAGACGGCTGCAGGAGGAAGAAGCCTCGATAATTCCCGGTGAGCTCATCTTCAAGCTTTATGACACTTACGGGTTCCCTATCGATATAGTCACCGATATGGCTAAAGACCTTGCGCTCCAGGCAGATGAGCAGGGCTTCGAAAGGCTTATGGACAAGCAGCGGGAACAGTCCCGCAAGCATTGGAAGGGGAGCGGGGAGCGCGAAATTTCCGAGGCTTACCGGCAACTTTCGATCCAGGGGGTTAAGGTCGAGTTCCTCGGCTACGAGTCGCTTGAAGCCGATTCATCGATCCTTGCCCTGATCAAAGAGGGCGAGACGATGGATGAAGCCGTCGCTGGAGCTGTGGTGGAGGTGATCAGCGAACGGACTCCGTTTTACGGAGAAGCCGGAGGGCAGGTCGGCGATCGGGGTGAGATCGTGGGGCCTGAGGGAAGAATCGCTGTCTCTGATACATTGCGACTACCCGGAGATCTGATTGTTCATGTGGGAAAAGTTGTAGAGGGCGTGGTGCGGACAGGGGATATGGTGCGGCTCAGGGTGGACTCGGAGCTGAGAAGGGACACAGAGCTTCACCATACTGCCACTCACATCCTGCATGCCGTTTTGCGCCGGGTTTTGGGCGACCACGTGAAACAGGCCGGCTCGTTGGTGGCGCCGGATCGTCTGCGCTTCGATTTCACTCACTTTACTTCCATCAGCAACGGAGAAATCAGGGAAATCGAGCGGCTGGTCAATGAGGAGATCCGCAAAAACGATCACCTGCAGGTTCAAGTCATGGATCTGGAGGAGGCTCTGAAAACGGGCGCTATGGCACTTTTCGAAGAAAAATACGGCGCTCGTGTGCGGCTTGTAGAAATACCCGGGTTCAGTCGTGAACTGTGCGGGGGCACTCACACTTACAGAACCGGCGACATTGGGCTCTTTGTCATTCTTCAGGAAACCGGGATCGCCGCCGGCGTAAGGCGCATAGAGGCCCTCGCGGGCCGCCGTGCTTTGGAGCACCTGGCAGGTCAGCAGAGTATTTTGCGGCAAACGGCAGGTTTGCTCAAGACCGGACCCGGCGAGGTAGCCGAACGCGTTGAGAAGCTTTTGGCCTATCAAAGGCAGTTGGAAAAAGAGCTCGAAGCTTTGAAGGCGTCTCTTGCCGGTAAACGCTCTTCCGATCTGCTCACTCAGGCGGAAGAGGTGGCTGGAGTGAAGATTCTGGTAACCAGGGTGGAAGCGGACAGTCCCAAAGTACTGCGCGAGATGAACGACCGCTTCAAAGAGCGCATTCAGAGTGGTGTGGTGGTGTTAGGCGCTGCCCACGGCGATAAGGTATTCTTGCTGGTCGGGGTGTCGCCCGATCTTACCAAGCGCATTCAGGCGGGCAATTTGATCAAGGAAATAGCCGGCATTGTCGGCGGTAGCGGCGGTGGTAGACCCGACATGGCTCAGGCCGGCGGAAACCGTCCGGAAAAATTGCAGGATGCCTTGGAGCTTGCTAGAAAGCTGATAACCGAAAAGCTCTAAAACGACCCATCCGCCTTTTTGGACGGATGGGCGTCAGGTCAGCTGTGCTTTTTACCGAAACAATCGCATCGTCTTCTCATAATCTGTCAACCCTGCACAAAGAGAGTTGATCTTCAATTTCGTCTGTGAGCAGATCGGGTAAATCCGCTAACGGAAAACAGGCGCCGCATCCACGGCAGCGCCAGTAGACATGGTTTCAGGCGCGAATGGGGCTTAGCTCGCCGTTGCACTTGGGACATTTCATAGCACTATCTCCTCGAATTGATCACTCGTGAATTCACTCAGCGCACCAGAGCTCCGATGTTAGCCTACATAATTAATTCTTTTGACATCAACTGACAACTCCCTGATCACAAAATCAACCGTGTGCCTTCTCGCAGCTCTTGCGCCAGCGAAAAAATCGACGGATTCATGATCCGAGCAAGCGACTTTGTGTAATAATGAAAGAATTATTGTTCCGGATTCATAAGGAACCGCCTGACAGATGAACGCAACAGGAGAGGGATAAATGCCGGCCAATCTACCCCCGCCTTATTTTGAAGCAGAAAAGAGGTACCGCGAAGCAAGGAGCGCGAGTGAAAAGATCGACGCACTGGAAGAAATGCTCACCATTATGCCCAAGCACAAGGGCACGGACAAACTGCGCGCCGATCTTCGCAGGCGGATCGCCAAAGTGAAAGCTCAGTCGCAACAGAAAAAGGGGATCGCAAAACGGGATACGGAGTACTCCGTCGAGAAAGAAGGCGCCGCCCAGGTAGTCCTTGTGGGTGCTCCGAATGTAGGCAAGTCATCCCTTGTGTCAGCCCTTACCAAAGCCAGCCCGGAAGTGGCCGATTTCCCTCATTCTACCTGGAAGCCGACGCCTGGAATGGCTCATTTTGAAAACGTTCAGTTTCAACTGGTCGATACACCGCCTGTCACCAAAGAATTTGTCGATGCATGGATGACGGACCTGCTGCGACGGGCCGACATGCTGGTCGTGATGGTGGATCTTCATGCAGACCCGTTGCAGCAGCTCGAAGATACCTTGTCGATACTTCGAGATTTGCGCATTTTTCCCGCAGAGGCCGCAGTCCCCGAGGGGGTTGGCAAGATGCCCTTTATCAAGAAGATTCTGATCTTGGTAAACAAGATGGTTGAGCCGGCGGAAGAAGACGACCTTAAAGCCTTCCTGGAGCTTTCGGAGACTCCACTTCCGGCTTTGGGCATATCGACCCTTTCCGGACAAAACCTGCCGGCTGTGCTGCAGGCCATCTACTCGATGTCGGGAATCATCCGGGTCTACACCA
>JAVEVM010000031.1:0-10978 GCA_034005055.1 Desulforhabdus sp.
CCACCTCGAGATCGCAGCTTATGTTACAGTGTTGGACAAGATAACGGGCAAATTCACCCGCCGTTAGCCCGTGGCGCATCGGCACCGAGTATCGTCCAACAAAGGAGCGATAGCCGTCATTGAGCATATTCCCTTCTATCTGAGCTCCGTTAATGGGATTCGGCCGGTCCAGAATTACCACCTTGGTGCCCGCTTCAGCTGCCGCTTCCATGCACAAGCCCATGGTAGTGGTGTAGGTGTAGACCCTCGTTCCCACATCTTGCAGGTCAACGAGCAAAGCATCGATTTTTTCGAGCAGCTCGACCTCAGGTTGGCGCTTATCGCTATAGAGGCTGATCAGCGGAACTTGAAGACGAGAATTCCACCCGTCAGTGGATTCCTTCATGTTCGCCTGTTTTTCAGCGAAAAAACCATGCTGTGGCGAAAACAAATACTCGATTCGTCCCCCTAACCTTTCAATTATCCTGTGCACGTTTTCAAAGGAACGATTTACCGATGCCTGGTTGGACAACAGGCCAAGTCGACACGTGCGGAGCCATGAAGGCGGATCGTCGGCCAATACCTCACACCCCAGTTTAACCATTGTGATTCTTCAACTTTCTACCGCTGAATCGTTGTTCAATTGGATGACACAAGCAGGCATGGAACAGGTTGATATTTTTCAATGGCACGACTCACTAGCTTGCGAAAGCGGAAGAGTGATAAGAAAAGTGGAACCCTCGCCAGGTTTACTGAAAACTTCAATCTGCCCGCTATAGTTGCGGATCATTTCCCGGCAATGATACAATCCGATACCCATCCCCATACCGCCGGCCACAATCGCACTTGAGCTCTTGGTGCTGAAAAACGGCTCGAATATACTCTCGCGCAGATGCGCAGGAATTCCCGGTCCGTTGTCGCTAATCCGCACATAGATAGCACTCTCATCATGCTCTGTGGATATCACTATTCTTTTCAATATCTGACCGCTCATGGCTTCGGCCGCATTGCGCAAAATGTTGCCGAAAATCTGGCTGAAATCACTCACTATGCCTTTAATGACGGGAAGATCCTTTGCCAGGCGCCATTCTGTTTCAATCTGGAGCTTATAGCAGGGATGCGATTCCAGAAAGAACATTTCCTCCTTTAGGATATCATTGAGCTGCAGCCAGGAAGTCTGTCGATTTTGAGAATCTCTCATCTTCTTCGTAACAGTCGACATGATTCTCTTCATCCTGGTCGCCTGCTGCTGAATGACGTCGATATTCTCCACTTCCGGATGGATTACTCTCAGCAGCTCGGCTTGCCCCATAATGTATGTGAGCGGATTGTTCAAGTTGTGCAATATGCCGGCTACCAGCCTTCCAGTCTGAATCAGCGGCTCCATTTCTGAAAACTTGGACAACTGATCTTTCCATTGGGACTGAAAGTGCGTCAGTTGCTCTTTTAGCAAAGCCATTTCTCGTTCGACCTGATCGACCCTGGACAGGACAGCCTTCGCCTTTTCCAATGTCCCCTTCAGAGAGTCAAGATCGATAGGTTTGGTGACGAAATCAAATACATCCAGTCTGATCGCATCGATTGCCGATTCGAGAGTGCCGTAACCCGTCACGACAATGATGGGGGTATCCTTATCCAGTTTCCTAATCTCACCGATGAGCTCGATGCCGGACATTCCCGGCATGCGCAAATCAGTCATTACGAGATCGGGCCTGACGGAGCGAAAGACTTCGAGTCCCGTATTTGCTTCAAGGGCCTCATGGACGTCATAGCCTTCATCCTCGAGAAAGTCTTTAAGCCCTTCAATCACTCCGGGTTCATCGTCTATTAGTAATATGGGCGTGCCTGTCATCTATCGAGCCTTTCTTCGTTGCGTCCGGCGAGGGACATGATATTCCCGAGCATATACCTTCTCCAAATCATTTTCAACGCATACGCCAAGGGTGCTAAACTCTATCCCATCTCGGCTTAACTCTCAAGGGGCCGGACGGAGCCCCTGAGCTTGCCCGGCATAGCCGGCACAAATCGCAAAAGCAACCGCCTCGGCTCACTTTGCAGATTTTGCTATTTCAATGGATAACCGTCCGCGTAATGCCTTCCACCTCGTCCACATCAAGAGGCTTGCGCAGGTACTTATAAACTCCGAACTGGTAAGCCATTTCCTCATAATTATCCTGTGGCAGTGCCGTTACAATCACCACCTTGGTGGCAATGCCCTTCTCCTTTATGCTCTTCAGGAGGTCCAACCCGTTCATGCCCGGCATTTTTATGTCCAGGAAAAGCAAGGCGGGATTCTTTTCGGCAAGCATACTTAAAGCCTTGGTTCCACTGTTCAACATAACCAGGGGATAATCGTCTCCAAGCATAGCGTCAAAAGAATCCAAAATGCCCTGATCATCATCAACTACAAAAATCGCATCGCTTGAGATATTCATGATTTTTCTCCTCGTTCTCTAAACCTCAACTTTTCCAGTTGGTTTCAAAACGCTCTATCCTTGCTTTCATACAACCTATGTTCTGTTAATTCATCTCCCGGGGGTTCCGGGCCTGCAATAGGCCGATGCAAAACTCGTACTTCAAGTCATTGTGTCGAAGGCTTTTTTGGCTGCAAGCACTGCGGGCAAGTGCAGACTGATCTTTGCCTGAAAAATTATCGACTGCAAACCTTGGGCCGCGACCCGGGTAGCATATTTTCTTCGCTAATCGAACTTCAAGAATTTAACTCGCATCGGGCTGCACTTGAATGGAGGGTTGTCTGCAATTGCGTTGTGCGGTAAATTTACGATTCCTTCGAGGCGGGCAGGTATACCGTGAAGCAGGATCCTTCACCGACGCGGCTGCTTACTTCCACATGTCCTCCGTGCTCTGTGATCACTTTGTGTGTAATCGCCAGTCCCAGGCCGGTACCGGTATCTTTGGTGGTAAAAAATGGATTGAAGATATTCTTAATATTATCGTCCGATATTCCCATCCCCGTATCCTTGAAACGAGAGAGTATCCAGTCGCGCCGCTCGGATGAGGCTCGGGAGTCAAACGGGACGACCCCCAGCCGGTTTACTTCGATGGTTAGATCACCGCCGTTTGGCATGGCCTGCACAGCATTTTGGAAGAGATTGTAGAAGGCTTTGATGAGCTGATCCTTGTCGGCCCAGACCCAAAATGGCTTATCCGCCATTCGTGCAGTGCGGCAATGAATCTGGGAATCTTTCAAGCTCTCCCCGAAAAGATCGAGGCATTGTTCGATCAGAAACCCGACATCGACTGACTCAAAGTGATACTTCGGCTCTTTTGCCAATTGCAGCAAGTCCTCAATAAGCCGATTGATGCGATCAAGCTCTCGCGGTACAGTGCGTTGAAATTTCTCCAAAAAGCCGGGCTTCTCAAGTTTTCTCGGCAGAAGCTGGACAAAAGTCTTAATGGCAGAGAGCGGATTTCGAATTTCATGCGCCATACCGGCTGCAAGGGTGCCCAATGCAGCCAGGCGCTCGGTCTGCCTGAGACGCGATTCCAGTTTTTTAAGCTCGGTTATATCATGCAGATTGACAATGACTTCCAGCAGATTCCCATCGGTGTCGGTGAGCTGGCTTGAACCGGCAAGAATCACCTGGGGATTATGGCCGCCATCGATACGAATCTCCTGCTGGCTTCGGCCTTGAGGCTGCTGCAGTATTTCATCTATATAGCGAAGCAATTCCGGAGTCGCAGCCAAGAGCTCCCTGATAGAAAGGTCTTGTTCCAACCGCTGACTGAATCCAAGCATTTCTGAAGCTGCTGGATTGATAGTGGCAACTTTCCCCGTCCTGTCAACGGACAGCAGGCCATCGTTCATGGTGGTCAATAACTGTTCGGTGTATCGCTGCAATCGCTTAATGTGCTTTAACTGCACTTCCAGCTGATCTCTTTGCGCAATTATCTCCCGGATCATCATGCTAAAGTTATTCGCCAGGACTTCGACTTCATCTCTTGTCTTGATCTCGACTTTTTGGTCTAAATTACCTTGAGCCGCCTGGACAGTGGCCTCCATGAGTACACCCAAAGGGCGAGTGATTCTGCGGGCTGCCCAAAATGATAGCAGCACGCCTACGGCCAGAGCCACCAGTCCAATGAGACCAATGATTAGCTGGATCTGGCGGATCTGTTGGTACATGGGCTGCAGAGATAAAGCCACCCGAACGGTTCCCCATCGATAGTCGGAGCCGGGCAGGAAAACCGGCACAGAGACATCTACAACAGGTATATTATTGTCACCCCATATCCCTCTTTGGATCAATGGCTGACGACTTTCCGAGATGGCATGCACGGTGAATTGATCTTCAAGAAGCTTGCCTTGCAGGTCGGGCCGACCACTGTAGCCAGCCACCCTCCCCTCTTTGTCATGAATAATAACATAAACGCTGTCCGGGTCCTGTAAAGCCTGATTTACAGTCTGTTCAAGCGCAATGTAGTTGTATGTTGCCAGCGCCGCCTTGGATGTCGCGGCCAGACTATTTGCTACAGCAAGTCCGCGCTTATCTAAATTGCTTCGAATGACACGACTCTGGTGCAGACCAACTATAAGAGCTATGGCTCCTAAAAGGGTGATCAACAGCAAGGAACTTAGGAGTATAAAACGATATTGGAGGGGGATAAAATGTGGCTTTCGTGGAATCTTAATCTTGCGAGACCATTCCATATTAACAGGTATCAAAGTCTCACTGTAAGGAATCAGCCTTCAACGAGACTTGATGGAAAGACATTGCCTGAGCTCCCAGTGGACTTATTTGGATTCCATCAACGTAAGGTTGAAAGACGAAGTCATTGCTCATATATAAAATGGGAATTATCGGGGATGACTGTAAGATAATTCCTTCAACATCCTGGTATGTTTGGGCACGTTGAAGAGGCTCAACCATTCCAAGCGCCTCTTGCAACATCTTATCCACTTCTGGATTACTATAACGCATGAAGTTAGCGGGCGAATTCGACGAGAACAAAGTTCTCAAAAAATCATCTGGGTCCGGGATATCTGCGAACCAAGCGTAGCGATAGATCTGCAATGCATCAGATTTCAGGTAAGCTTCAAACTCGGGCCAATCAGGGATAAACCGAGGTTTCATTGAGACCCCTATTTCACCCCAGGATTTAGCGATAAAGTCCAGTTCTGCTTTAGCAAGAGTAGATTCACTATTTGAGACGATCTCAATTGGTCCGATTGTATCCGGCTTTTCTTTCTTTATGGACTCAACAAAGTGCAAGGCTCTATCTTTATCCTCACTGATTCTTTGACCGCTGGGATCGTAGCCAGGTAAACCAGGCGGAAGGATCGTTCTAGCGGGCTCAAACCTACCACCATATACACTCGCTATAAGTTCTTTCCGATTTATAGCCATTGAAAGAGCCGATCTCAGATTCGGGTCTTTTAATTTTGGATGTTGGCAGTTGATCCCATAAAATTGAATACTCAAAGAGGGTCTGTGCAGCCACTGTAAGTCTTTTCTTTCTTTGAGAATTTGTCCAACGTTCCCAAAAATCGGCATCTGCTCTAATTTTCCGCTTCTGAAATCCTCCAGAACCTCTTCTATACCGACCCCTGGATAGATTAGGTACTCTATTGAATCCAAGAGCGCAGGTCCTCCATAATACTCTGGAAATCGAGCCAAAGAGATCTTCTTGCTCTCCTGCCAGCTCTCAAATTTGAAAGCGCCACTACCAATGGGAGAGCGTCCAAAATCTTCGCCATCCTTTATGACTTCATCCTTAGGTACAATGGACCCCTGATACATGCCAAGCGCAATCAAGAAAGGAGCATAAGGTTCACTCAAGTGGATGAGAAGAGTTTTATCGTCGACAATTGTTAATCCCGATACGTCGTCAGCATCGCCCTCTTGATATTCTTCTGCACCCATTATTTTGAGTAAATGCGGTTGGATCGAGGGTGGAGGCTTTATTCGAAGAACTCGCTCGAGTGAGAAAACTACATCCCTTGAAGTGACAGGACGCCCGTTGTGAAACTTTGCATTACTTCGTAGAGAAAAGCGATACGTTTTCCCCCCTTCAGTTACCTGCCAGTTTTCCGCCAGTGCAGGAACAACAAAAAGAGCTGAATCAAACTGGACCAAGCCGTCAAAGAGTTGGTGGACAACCGCAACTCCATAAATATCCTGCACGTATGGAGGGTCAAGTGTTGAAGGATTGTTTAATAATGGTGCACGATAGATTCCCCCTCCATTCCTATATACCGTAGTCCCAGCATCACAATTCAATGACAAAAAGAAGGACCATAATGGTATGACCAGGACACAAAGTAACGCCTGAATGTAGCGCATAGGTTGTTTTTTTCTAATTAGAAGATGCTGTTTTTGTTTAGACACATCATTTTTTATATACTCTTTGTTTACCTTTGGCAAAAAGAAAAGCGCGTACCCCATTATGGATCGCGCCCTTTCCTTTAGCCTGTATGCTAAGAATTTCTTTCTTTTAACTCAGTCGCTTATCTTTTCTATCCAGACCGATTCCGTCTCCCTTAACACGGAGAGTGTTGACATCAGACTTCAATTACGCCTTAGACAAACCAACCTTCATAAAAGGTTGACTAACTACATTCCTCCCCCACCGCTGGCCAGAACAGGCACAACATAGGAAGCGATCATGGCACCAACCACCAGCAACTGCAAAGCTAACTTCTTCATTTTTCTCTCCTTTTGAGTTTACGTTATATACTTACCTAACTTTTCGAAACTACCGCAAAAGTCTATTTCCTTTAGTGACATTTGATCTAACTGGAGCAAGTCACGTACCAGACTAGATTGAATTGAATCAATGAGATTAACTAACTGATATGTATAATAAATTTAATAAATCAAGAAATGCTCTGAACTTGCACAAAAAAACATTGCACACATTTGAGTGCAACTGAAAATACATGGAAAGTGTGGCGCTTAAGAAATAAAAAGAAAAAATGTGGTGTTGCCCTGTAATGTGAGCACTGCACATATTTATGTGCTAAGAGAGCATGGCGGAAGATCAACGATAGTAGTCGCTGACCGTTTTTTTATTTCAGAATCTGCTACTCGTCAGTGGGGCGGAGGCTGAGGGATTTCATTTTCTGGATGAGAGTGTTGCGATGAATTCTCAAAAGACGGGCTGTATCGGTTTGATTCCATCCGCAGCGTTGCAGTGCACACAGCACATACTGCCGTTCAAAGGCCTGGCGAGCTTTAATGAGACCGGCATCCGAATTTTGGCCGGTTTGTGCACGCTCGGCCAGCTCTTCATTAATCAAAAGATCGAAAGGCAGATCGTTCTCCTCGACCCACCCTCCATCGGTTCCAAGCACCACCAGCCGCTCCACCATGTTTTCCAGCTCGCGCACATTGCCCGGCCATGGGTAGGCTTCCAATAAAGCCATTGCGTCCGGTGTGATCCCCTTTATCTTCTTGTTGAGTATTCGGTTGTAGCGTACCAGGAAGTAATTGCACAACAAAGGAATATCGCCTTCGCGTTCGCGCAGAGGGGGAAGCGAAAGAGGAATCACGTTCAGTCGGAAGTAAAGATCGCCTCGAAACTCTTTCGCTTTAATCATGTCTTCGAGGCGCGTATTGGTTGCTGCAATAACTCGGACGTCGACCTTGATGTTCTGATGACTGCCCACCCGAGTAAACTCACGCTCCTGCAAGACCCGCAGCAATTTCGCCTGCAGCTCGAGTTTTAGGCTCGAGATCTCATCCAGAAAAATGCTTCCCCCGTTGGCAAATTCAAATTTGCCTACGGTTCTCGAATGAGCGCCGGTGAAAGCTCCTTTTTCGTGCCCGAACAACTCACTCTCGATCAGTTCGTGCGGAATAGCTGCGCAATTGATCGTTACAAAGGACTTGCCCGACCGCGGGCTTTTAGCGTGGATAGCCCGTGCCACCAGTTCCTTACCTGTGCCGCTCTCGCCGGTAATCAGCACACTGCTGGAAGTGCCGGCGACCTTATCGATCAGGTGAAAAACTTCCTGCATTCCTTTGGACCTGCTGACGATTTCGCTGTTGCCGAACCGAAAAGCAATTTCCGAGCGCAAATAGCGTACTTCAAGCTCCAACGAGCGCTTCTCGATGGCTCGCTGCACCGTTGCAAGGATTTCTTCGGCTTCAAAAGGCTTGGTAATGTAGTCATAGGCCCCGCATTTCATGGAAGCCGTGGCTTCATGGGCGCGATCGGCTGCGGAGACCATTATCACGTCAATGGTCTCATCATACTCCTTGATTCGCTTCAGTACCTCAATTCCGTTCAGCTTCGGCATGTTGACATCGAGCAGAACCAGTTCAAACGAAGCTTGCCGGATCTTGGCAAGAGCAGTCAAGCCGTCTTCGGCGGTTTCTACTTCGTAGTTGTCTTCCAGCACGAGCTCGAGAGATTCCCTCGCTCCCGGCTCGTCATCCACGATTAAAATGCGTTTGATTCCTTCAGGATTGCCTTGCTTCATTTCCTTCCTCGAAGCCGGTCATGTCAACTTCATCCACAGGGATAGCCAAGCAGATTTAGGAAGCTGAACAGGTGGGCAATTTATTGCGCAACCCACAACATGGCACTATAATTTAGCACAGTCGGCGGGCTGTAAGAAGACTCATTTTATTAATAAACCCATAGACGACAGGCAGAACCGAATACGATGGGCGCAAGGAAGCCTCCGCTAAAGGAGATCACGCGCATTGTGGGTAAAGAGAATCTCCTTTCAGAGGAAGAAGATCTTTGCAGCTATGGATATGATGCGAGCAGGCTAAGAGGCAGTCCGGACTGCGTTGCATTTCCGGGAAATGTCGGTGAAGTCGCCGAGCTGCTCAGATTAGCCAACCGCGACCGAATCGCCGTGTATCCGCGAGGAGCCGGCAGCGGCATGGTGGGGGCAGCCGTCCCGGGCATTGGCGGAATGGTGCTATCGCTCAACCGGCTGAACCGGATTATGGAAATCGATGCGGATAACATGCTCGCCGTGGTACAGCCTGGAGTCATTACCGCTCAACTGCAAAAAAAGGTATCGGAATACGGTCTCTTTTACCCTCCGGATCCCGCCAGTTTTCAGTTCTCGACTCTGGGCGGCAACGTGGCCATGTGCGCCGGCGGACCACGAGCAGTCAAGTATGGAGTGACAAGGGATTACGTGCTTGGCTTGGAAGCGGTTTTGCCTACCGGTGCCGTTATTCGAACCGGCACGCGAACCGTAAAAGGAGTGGTCGGGTACGATCTCACCCGTTTACTGGTCGGCTCCGAAGGCACCCTTGCTATATTCACTGAAATCACTCTCAGGCTGATTCCGGCACCCGAGACCGCTCGTACGATGATGGCTGTTTTTCCTGTGCTTGAAGATGCGGCCGGAACTGTATGTGTAATCCTCAAACGGCGCATCATTCCATCCACCATCGAGCTCATGGATCAGGCAAGCATAAGGGTGGTAGAAAATTACCTTCGCCTTGGGCTGCCAACAGAAGCTGAAGCGTTGCTCCTGATTGAAGTTGACGGACGGCCTGCCCTGGTAGACGAGGACATCTGCAGCATCGAAGAGATTTGTCGAGGATCCGGATCATCCGAGATTCAAATCGCCCGCACGGAAGCCGACAGGGAGCGCCTCTGGCAGGCACGCCGGGCAATCTCACCGGCCCTTGGGCAGATAAAGCCAGGAAAGATCAACGAAGACGTGACGGTGCCGCGCACCCAAATCCCCGCGTTGATCAGAGCCATCAGCTCCATCGCGGAAAAATACCGGTTAACCATTGTGAATTTCGGCCATGCGGGCGACGGCAATATCCACACTAACATCATGCTCGACAGAAAAAGCGCCGATGAGCTCGACCGGGCCGGCAAAGCGGTAGAAGAGCTATTTACAATCGTACTCGACCTGGGAGGGACGCTCTCCGGAGAACACGGCATAGGCATTGCCAAGTCGCCCTTCTTCCCCTGGGAAGTGCAGCCCGGCGCGCTTGAGGCTATGCTGAAGATAAAGAATGCCCTCGATCCTCTCAACATCCTTAATCCCGGCAAGATGTTTGTACCCGACCGTGCCTTTTTGCAGTGAACAGAGAACAATGAACAGTGAGCTATGAAGTATCCCCACATCCGCATCTGCACATCCCCGCGTCTCCGCAACCCGGTGTCCCTATCCCGATCCCATGAAGCGCCCACCGAGTAACAATTGAGGATACAGCATGCACCCGCGACAACGTACAACCCTGGAAAGAATCTTCCGCGCCGGTTTGAATGCAGTCGAGCCCGAACAGGCGGTGAAAAAGTTCGTCAAGCGTGCGGGCAGCCGGCTGCAGGTCGGCAGCAGATCATACGACCTCGCTAACTACAAAAAAGTCCTCCTGGTGGGCGCGGGGAAAGGTGCCGCCCCAATGGCAAAAGCATTGGAAGAATTGCTCGGCGACTCGCTGACCGCCGGCTGCATCATCGTCAAGTACGGACACGGCTTACATTTGCACAAGACCGAGCTGATCGAAGCGGCCCACCCGATCCCGGACAATGCGGGCACCCAAGGAACAGAGCGGATACTAAAAGTGCTGCAGCAATGCTCTGCGGAAGATTTGGTCTTATGTGTTTTTTCCGGCGGCGCGAGCGCTCTTATGCCTGCGCCTGCTGCCTCCATCAGCCTTTCCCAAAAGCAGGAGGCCACTCGTTTGCTGCTTGAGTGCGGAGCGACCATCGATGAAATCAATACGGTCCGCAAACATCTGTCGCGAATCAAGGGCGGAGGACTGGCCAGGACTGCTTCGCCGGCTGCCGTTGTAGGGCTCATCCTATCTGATGTGCTCGGCGATAGACTGGATGTTATAGCTTCCGGCCCAACCGTTCCGGATCCCACCACGTACCGGGACTGCTTGAGTGTCGTGGAAAAATACGATCTGGCGGACAAACTGCCGCGGGAGGTCCTCAGAGTCTTTCAGGAAGGGGCTGCAGGTCGCCTTCCGGAAACCGCAAAATCGGGTGATCCGGCTTTTTCCGGAGTGCAGAATCTGATTTTGGGCAACAACCTGGCGGAGAT
>JAVEVM010000032.1:0-10831 GCA_034005055.1 Desulforhabdus sp.
GATCTCGAATCCATTGAAATTTCCAAGAGGACACCGGTTGCCCGCATTGAAATGGAAGTGCGCCAAAGCAGCGGGATCAAGCGGGTTCTCAAACGTCTGGAGCGCGGCCAGGATCTGTTTATCGTATCGAAGGAACTGGAGCAATATCGCGGCTTTGTTATCTCCGAGATCGACGCCCGCCAGGACATGGTGGTGTTCACCAACGGCCATGTTCTGCATGCGGGAGATGCCACCGGCGACATCACCGAAGCGACCCGCCGGCGCATCCAGATAAGGGAGGCCATTCGGGCGCATTTCGAAAAAGAGCAGGTATTTTTTTTCCAGGGCATTAAGGTGTTGACACTTTTCTTTATTGATCAGGTGGTCAAATATCGTGACTACAGCCGGGATGATGAAAAAGGAGAGTATGCTCGGATATTTGAAGAAGAGTACGAACGGCTCAAATCTGAATATTTAAGCCTTCTTCCTTTGGATGGTGGTGTATATCAGGAATATTTAAAAGGTCTTCAGGTGAGTCGTACTCATAACGGATATTTCTCCGTTGATAAAAGAACCAAGAAACTCACTGACCCAAAATTTAGAACACGTGGAGAGTTAGCTGGACATTCTGATGATGTGGATGCCTATGATTTGATTTTAAAAGACAAGGGACGCCTGCTTTCCTTCGCGGAACCGGTTCGGTTCATTTTCTCTCACTCTGCCCTGCGCGAAGGTTGGGACAACCCCAATGTTTTTGTGATGTGCATGCTCAAGCACAGTGACAGCACCATCTCGCGCCGCCAGGAAGTTGGCCGAGGGTTGCGGATCAGTGTCAATCAGCACGGGGATCGTATGGACAATCCGGCCACGGTTCATGATGTGAACATCCTGACTGTTGTGGCCAGTGAAAGCTATAAGGATTTTGTCGGCAATCTTCAGCGTGAGATCAGTGACTCCCTCTCGGAGCGCCCCCGCAAGGCGAACGAAACCTACTTCACCGGGAAAGTCATCACCACGGAAACCGGAACGGTGGAAATCACCCCGGGGCAAGCCAAGCAAATCGAGTTCTATCTCATTCAGAATGGGTATGTAGATATAGAACGCCAGATCATTGAAAAGTATCACGAAGCAAAAGCGGAAGGTGCTCTGGCGGCGCTTCCGCTCGAGCTTGCCCCCCATGCAGAACAGATTTTCGGCCTGATCGACAGCGTCTTTAGCGAGTCTCAGCTACCCGAGGTGGGTGATGACCGCAAGCGGAAGACCAATCCACTCAATGCCAATTTTGAGAAAAAAGAGTTTAAGGAACTTTGGCACCGGATCAATAAAAAAGCGGTTTACCGGGTGGACTTTGATTCCACTGAACTTATTAAAAACAGCAGCCAGGCGCTTGACAAAGAACTGCAAGTAACCCCGCTGACCTATATTGTCCAAAAAGGAGAGCAAACAGACGAAACAACACATGAACAATTGAAGTCAGGCCAGGCTTTTGAGGTAAGGGACACAACCACTGAATATGGAAGCTCTGCCCACTCCATAGCCACATACGACCTGCTCGGGAAAATCGCTGAAAACACCCAACTGACAAGAAAAACCGTTGGCAAGATATTGTGCGGCATTAAAAAGGAGGTTTTCGATAAATTCAAACACAACCCCGAGCATTTCATCTCCGAGAGTTCGCGGCTGATTAATGAGCAAAAAGCTACGATTATCATCGAGCGGTTGAGCTACGACTACATAGCCGAGACCCACGACATTGATATTTTTACTGCAGGACAGAGCAGGCAAGACTTTACCAAGGCAAGCGATAAGCTGAAAAACCATATTTATGATTATGTGATAACCGACTCCAACGGTGAGCGGGAGTTTGTAAAAGAACTTGATACCAGCGCTGAAGTGGTGGTTTATGCAAAACTGCCCAGAGGATTCCTGATTCCCACTCCTGTGGGCGACTACAACCCAGACTGGGCTATTTCTTTTAAAGAAGGCAAGGTAAAACACATCTATTTTGTGGCCGAGACTAAGGGCTCCATGTCCAGCATGGAACTCAGGGCAATTGAAAAAACCAAAATCGAATGCGCCCACAAGTTTTTTGAGGAGGTAAACCGCCGGATTGATCCCAAAAACGTGAGATACGACGTGGTGACCAGCTATGGAAAATTGATGGAGATTGTAGGAATGGGAGGAGCAGGAGTATGAACGAATTTTGGGCACCACTGAACAAATGGTTTTCAGAGCGCCCCCAGTGGCTCCAAGTCGCGGCAGCCCGGTTGCAGCAGCGCATTGAGCTGACCGACAAAGACATCTCTGAACTCACAACCCTATGCCAACGGGAAGCCGACGTAAAATTGCCTAAAACGACCTACTCCTTTTCCGCTTCCGCGTTCTTCCAGGGTGCTGCAGGCAACCTGCGTTTGTGCTCAATCAGTGATGTCGAAGGGATAAACGCCCTTGCTCCGAGAAAACCACTTGAGTTTGGTGAGGGCAATATCACTGTTGTTTATGGTAATAACGGGTCAGGTAAATCCGGTTACGTCAGACTCCTCAAGCATGTATGCGGTGCCCGCGAGACGGATATTCTTCACGGCAATGTCTATAAGCCCAGCTCTGCCGTACAAAAAGCCTGCATTTCGTTTGAGCAAGACGGCCTACCGAAGACCCATACCTGGTCAGGGCAAGGTATCTGCGATGATCTCAACAGCGTTGATATTTTCGACACCTCGTTTGGCAAGGTCTTTGTCAGCAGTGAAGACGAGGTGAGCTATGAGCCACCAGTATTATCGTTTTTTAGCTCGCTCATTCTCGCATGCGAAAGGGTTGCATCTGCCCTAGAAACCGAGGCCAACCAGTACCAGTCCAAAAAGCCGAATATTCCTGCTGACAAGAAGTTAACCCCTGAGGGTATCTGGTACGAAGCCATCAGCGCCAAGACCACCACCCAGGACATCGACAAGCATTGCGCATTTGGCAGTGCTGACGAGACCGAGATGCAAACGCTGCAGCAGCGCCTTGCCGAGCAGGCGCCAGAGGAAAAAGTAAAGCATCTGAAAAAACAGAAACAGCATATCGACACTCTGGTCCAGGATGCTCAAAAGTATCTGGAGCAATTATCGGACGAGAATTGCCGACGGATCATTGCTGCCAAGAAGAAGTCGATCGTGAAAAAGATAGCGGCAGTCGCGGCGGCGGAAAAGGTGTTTTCCGGCAGCGAGTTGGAGGGCATCGGGTCCGATGTATGGAAAGAGCTTTGGGAAGCAGCCCGGAACTACTCTGTATTGTCTGCGTACAAGGAAACCGAGTACCCAAATGTCTCTGATGATTCCCGTTGTGTCCTGTGCCACCAGGCCTTGACCAAGGAGGCCAAAGACAGGTTGACCTCCTTCGAAGATTTTGTGAAGGATGAAGCGCAGAAAGCCGCAACGGCTGCAGCCGAGGAATACGAGGTCGCCAGTCAAACTATCGAGACGCTACCGACATCGGATACACTGAAGGCACGTATCGATGCAGCTGATATTCCACAGGATGTCGCCAACCAGGTGACGGATTTCTTTGATCAATTGCAGGCCAGAAAAGATCTGCTCTCTTGTATCGATTCCGAAGAAGCCATTCCCGATCCTCTGCTCTCACCGAAATGGATCGAAGAAGCCAACGCCCACTCGAAGAGACTTGGTGAACTCGCGGCAAAATATGACGAAGACGCCAAAAGCGACAATCGAGAGGAGATTAAGGAAAAGCTAAACAGCCTGCAGGCAAGAAAATGGTTATCTGAGCACCGCACCGCCATTGATGAAGAAGTCACACGATTGAAGCTGCTGAGCCAGATTCAAGAAGCCAAGAAGTTGACCAACACCAAAGCCCTATCTCAGAAGAAAGGAGAGCTGGCAGAAGCCTTGATCACGGATGCGTTTGTGCAAAGGTTCGATGCGGAACTCAAGGCCCTTGGCGCATCTCAAGTGAAGGTTGAGCTCGTAAAATCAAAAGTTTCCAAGGGCCGAGTCCTTCACAAGCTCCAGCTTCAAAATGCTTCCCAGAATGGGCTTGCCGATGTCCTGAGCGAGGGAGAGAATCGGATCGTTTCCATTGCAGCTTTTTTGGCCGATGTCACTGGTAAGAGCAACCGGGCTCCGTTTGTTTTCGACGATCCAATATCCTCGCTTGATCAAAATTATGAGGAGGCCGTGGTCCAAAGGCTAATCGAGTTGTCTCAGGATAGACAGGTTATTGTTTTTACTCACCGTTTGTCCTTGCTGGGAACGCTCAAGCATTTTGCTGGGGAAAAAGACGTCAAGCTTAATGTGGTGAGCATCCGATCTGTGGACTGGGGGACTGGAGAACCAGCTCCCATTCCACTTTCACAAAGTGACATCAACTCCGCTCTGAACACACTTATAGATCAGCGGTATCAGGATGCAAAGAAGGCAAGTGAGAACGGGGAATTTGAACGTGCCGAAGTCTTGCTGAAGTCGATGTTCAGCGATTTCAGGACATTGGTGGAGCGCTCTATTGAAAATGATCTGTTGTGCGGGGTGGTGCAAAGATTCCAGCGTCCGGTTCATACGTTGAAACTCAAGAACCTGGCCAAATTGAAGAGCGAAGATTGTGATTTTCTTGGTTCGCTCATGACTAAATATTCAGCATTTGAACATTCACAACCAACAGAATCGCCAGTGGACCTTCCGACACCAGACGAGCTTCTGGCCGACATGACTTCATTAAAAGATTGGCGCAGAGAATACATGAAGCGTCCCGTCTCTGCCGTGGTTGGGTAGTGCTATGAGAGTTCTGCACACCTCCGACTGGCACATTGGTCGAGCTCTTCACAACAAAAAACGCTATGAGGAGTTCGAGGCCTTTTTGAATTGGCTGGTACAGACAATTCAGAAAAATGAAATTGATGCGCTGCTGGTGGCAGGTGATATCTTTGACAACAGCACCCCGAGCAATCGCGCTCAGGAGCTCTATTACAGTTTTTTGTGCGAGGTGGCCGCCTCGCACTGCCGGCACGTTGTCATTGTGGCGGGAAACCATGATTCACCATTTTTTCTCGATGCTCCCAGGGAATTGCTCAAAGCCCTTGATGTCCACGTGGTCGGCAATGCCGCTTCCTTTCCGGAAGACGAAGTGCTGGTACTGAAAAATGAGCAGGGAGTTCCAGATCTGATTGTCTGTGCCGTGCCTTACCTTCGTGACAGGGATATCCGCGTGGCGGAAGCTGGTGAGAGCATCGAGGACAAGGAACAAAAGTTGATCGAAGGTATCCGCTCCCATTATGCTGCCGTCGCCTCTGTGGCCGAGCAAAAACGTCAGGAGCTGGGGGGTCATATTCCCATCATCGGCATGGGGCATCTGTTTACTGCCGGCGGACAAACTGTTGACGGTGATGGCGTGCGTGAGCTTTATGTCGGCTCTCTGGCTCATGTGAGGTCCGGGATTTTTCCTGCCTGTTTTGACTATATGGCGCTTGGACATCTGCATATCGCGCAAAAGGTAAACGACTCTGAAATCATTCGCTATAGCGGTTCTCCACTGCCGATGGGATTCGGAGAGGCAAAACATACCAAGAGCGTCTGCCAGGTTGACTTCCATGGCACAGCCGCATCGGTAAGCGTGATCGATGTGCCCACTTTTCAAAAGCTAGAACGTGTTAAGGGAGATTGGGACGATATTTCAAACCGCATCCTTGAATTGTCGGCAACGGATTTTCAGGGCTGGCTTGAAGTCATCTACGACGGTGCCGAGATTATTGGTGATCTGCGTGAGCGTCTGGAGGTTGCGATTTCCGGCACACGGATGGAAGTTTTACGGATAAAAAATAACCGCGTCATCGACCGCGTGCTGGGGCAGATTCATGATAAAGAAACGCTCGACGATCTGAATGTGCACGATGTGTTCGAACGATGCCTTGACGCCCATGAAGTGCCTGAACAACAGCGCCCGCAGCTGCTTCGGGCCTATCAGGAAACGGTCTCGTCTCTTTATGAAGACGACGTGCAGGCGGAGTAGAGAGGTTGTAGATGAGAATACTGCAGGTACGTTTCAAGAATTTGAACTCGCTGGTCGGCGAATGGCAAATCGATTTGACGCACCCAGCCTTCGCCTCTGATGGCATTTTTGCCGTCACCGGCCCCACAGGCGCGGGGAAGACAACGATCCTCGATGCTATTTGCCTTGCCCTTTACGGGCGGACGCCTCGCTTGAACAAGGTCACCAAGAGTGGAAACGAAATCATGTCTCGCCAGACTGGCGAATGCTTTGCCGAGGTGACCTTTGAAACTCAGGCCGGGCGTTACCGTTGCCACTGGAGCCAGCATCGGGCGCGTAAAAAGCCGGATGGAGAACTCCAGGCCCCGAAGCACGAAATTGCCGATGCCGATTCCGGCGAGATTTTTGAATCCAATATCAGAGGGGTTGCCGACCAGATTGAATCTGCCACCGGGATGGATTTTGATCGTTTTACCCGTTCCATGCTGCTGGCCCAGGGCGGTTTTGCCGCGTTTCTTCAGGCAGCGCCGGATGAACGCGCTCCGATTCTGGAGCAGATTACAGGTACAGATATATACAGCCGGATTTCTATCCGTGTCCATGAGCGTCAGCGTGAAGAGAGAGAAAAACTCAACCTGCTGCAAGCTGAAACGTCAGGCATCGTGATTCTTGAGCCGGATCAGGAACAAGAGCTTGAACGGGAGCTGAAGGCAAAGCAGAAGGAAGAGACAGGCCTTGTGGCTAAATCAGCTGACGCCGAAAAAGCCATTGCCTGGCTTGCCACCATTGATGGGCTGAAGAAGGAAATCGGCGACCTGGCTGACGAGGCGAGCAAGCTGCAAAGTGATATTGAGGCCTTCCGGCCGGATCGTGAAAAACTCAATCGGGCTTTGAATGCCGCCTTACTCGACGGCGCATACGCGACACTTGCCGCCGCACGTAAACAGCAAGCGGATGATAAAGCCGCATTGAAAACAGAGCAAGAGGCTCTTCCTGAGCTGGAATCCTCCGCCAGGGAACAGGCCAAAGCACTGAAATTGGCTGAGCAACAAACCGCCCAGGCAAAAGAAGAACTGAAAGCGGCCGCACCGACATTGCAGAAGGCTCGCTCCCTGGATCAGAAACTTGCCGTTCAGAAGAAAGCTGTTTCGGAAGGAGATGAAGGCTGTAAGAAGGATGCGGTCAAGATTGATACTGACAAAAAAGCCCGACTCGAAGAACAGGATAAACGATCCAAGGCTCAGGAAACGCTGGATCTTGTGAGCGGCTACCTCAAGGAGCATGCGCAGGATGAATGGCTGATCGGCGGCCTGGCTGGCGTTGAGGAACAGCTTAGCGGCCTGCTCTCCAGGCAAAATGAAATCGTTCAAAGGGAGGCCGCTCAAGAAACCGCCAATACGGCTCTGGAACTGGCAGTAAAGTCACTCAAAGACTGTCAAAAGCAATCCGGCATCCGGAAGCAGGAATTGGAGGACGCCTCGAAACAGCTTCAGCAGGGCAAGGATGGTTTGAGTCAACTACTGGGGGACCGCTTGTTGCGGGAATACCGCACCGAGAAAGAAACGCTGCTGCGTGAAATGGCTTTCCTGACGAAGATTGCGGAACTTGAAGATCATCGGGCAAAGCTGGAAGACGGCAAGCCCTGTCCACTCTGCGGAGCAACCGAGCACCCGTTTGCGGAGGGTAATGTCCCTGTTCCCGATGAAACCGAAAAGAAGATCGATACCCTGAGCAGGCTCATCAGTAAAGCCGAGGATCAGGAAGCCGACATCAAGAAACTCGAAGAAGCTGAAAACCTGGCCCGTAAAAACCTGACGGGGGCTGAAAAACTGGAGTCAGCAGCGGCTAACGACAAGAAGGCTGCCGAGAAAGATCTAGCCGACGTGAAGGACGACCTGAGAAAACTGCATGCCGATTTTGCCGAACGCAGGCAGGCCGTTACTACCAAACTCCAGCCGCTTGGTATTGCGGACATTCCTGAAACGGACATTTCATCACTGATCGAATCACTTAAGAAGCGGCTGAAGGCGTGGCAGGCCCAGGTCAAGAACAAGGCGGACATCGAGAAACAGATTGCCGACATCGACAGCGAGGTGAAGCGGCTGGAGGCGGTTATCGAAACTCAAAGCACCTCCCTCACCGAAAAGCTGGAACGCCTGGCAACCTTGAAAAAGGAACTTGCCATCGGAAGTGAAGAGCGTAATGCACTGTATGGCGACAAGAATCCCGACGATGAGGAGCGTCGTTTAAACAAGGCAATATCTGATGCCGAAGGTGTCGAAAAGCAGGCCAGAGAAGGGCACAATGAGCTCCAACAAAACTGGAATACCGCGAAGGCCCAGGTCGAATCTCTGAAGAAACGCATCGACCAACGAGAACCCGAACTGACAAGGCTTGAAAATGAATTTGCCGCAGCACTCGTACCCGTTGGCTTTTCAAATGAAGAACAGTTCCTGGCGGCCATATTGCCTTCTGAAGGTCGGGCTGATTTGACGGCCACGGCCAAGTATCTGGATGAGCGTCAAGCAGACCTGAAAGCCAGACAGAAGGATCGGGAAACGCGTCTGGCTACGGAAATAGCCCGCAAGATCACCGACAAGTCGCTGGAAGAGCTTGAGCCACAATTCAAGAAGCACGAGGAGGCTCTGAAAGAGCTGCGTGACATCATTGCCGGTCTCAAGCACAAGCTAAGTGAGAATACAGCTGCAAAAGAGCGGATAAAGGAAAAGCAGGCAGCTATCGATGCCCAGAAAAAAGAGTGTCGCAGGTGGGAAAACTTGCACGAATTGATCGGCTCCGCCGACGGTAAGAAATACCGCAATTTTGCCCAAGGGCTGACCTTCGAGATGATGATTGGTCACGCCAACCGGCAACTGCAGAAAATGACAGATCGCTACTTACTGTCCCGGGACGACGCTCAGCCCCTGGAGATCAACGTGGTTGACAACTATCAGGCTGGGGAGATTCGGTCCACGAAGAATCTTTCAGGCGGGGAGAGCTTTATCGTCAGCCTCTCCCTGGCTCTGGGGTTGTCCCATATGGCCAGCCAGAACGTCCGGGTGGATTCGCTGTTCTTGGATGAAGGCTTCGGCACCCTGGATGAGGAGGCCCTTGATACCGCCCTGGAAACCCTTGCGGGCCTGCAGCAGGACGGCAAGCTGATCGGCGTTATTTCGCACGTGCCCGCTTTGAAGGAGCGAATTAGCACGCAGATCCAGATAACGCCTCAAACAGGTGGCAGAGGCCAGATATCCGGGCCCGGATGCAGTAGCGTTGTTCCAGTTTAGCAGTGTTGGAATTTCGAGAAAATGATTAACAACAAGGAGGCAAGATGAGCAAGAAAATCAGTGGTGCCGAATATCCTCTGTCAAAAATATTCAGTTCCGATTTTGATTATGTCATGCCGTCATATCAGCGACCGTATGTGTGGACAGTGGATGAGGCTTCCGAGCTGTTTGACGATTTGTATGATTTTTACCTCCGCGAGGAGAAGGAGGAGGAGAAAGACACTTATTTCCTCGGCAGCATTGTTCTGATCAAAGAAGAAGGAAAGCCCTACTCTGAGGTCATCGATGGCCAGCAGCGATTGACAACGCTGACGATTCTCCTCTCATCGATAACGTCAAAACTTACGGGTGATTGGAAGACTGACTTCGAGAACTACATAAGGGAGCCAGGGCGTGCCTCCCAGGGACTGAAGCCTAAACCGAGGCTTGCTCTCCGAGGAAAGGATCGTGAGTTTTTTGCTAAACACGTTCAGGCTCTTGATTTTGGTACACTGCTCGGTCTTGACCCTGCTGGTCTCGAAAACGAATCCCAGAAGAATATTCAGTCGAACAGTCGGTTGTTGTTGGACAGACTTAAGGACAATTCCGGCAATGACCCGGAGAAGTTATTTCGTTTTGGCAGTTTTCTGGTTCAGCGGTGCTATCTGGTGGTGGTGTCTACGCCAACTCAACGATCCGCTTTCAGGGTATTTTCAGTACTGAACAATCGGGGCATGGAACTGCTCCCATCCGATATTATTAAGGCAGATGTCATCGGGAAAATCGCCTCGGCGCGCCAGGACGAATTTAATGAAAAATGGGAGGAGCTCGAAGTTCAAACTGGCAGGGATGGTTTCAATTAGATACTCCGTTTATAAAGGCTTCCTGTACAACCTGCATCAGCGCCTGTTCCGATCGCTTCTTCTCGGTGACGAAAAAGGGTACATAGCCGCCCTGGCGGAGCTTGGGAACCAGAAGATACATGGTACCCAGGCGGGTATCAAACCGCCGGACACGGGTACCAGAAAAATACGTTGCCCGATCTGAACTGTGCTTACCCTTGACCGCACCCACTTTTAGCTCCGACTCAACTTCCATCATACGCTGTGTCAACCACTGAAGCATCGAATACAGGGGATCCAACTCACCCATGAAATGTAGTAGTAATTTTTTGTACGCTGCAGTATCATAACGCTTGGCCATCGCTCTGTCTCCTTTCGGTAGTGTTCTAGCAAAGTAACCGTCTTGCCCGCCCATCTTGTTCAAGATTGTCGGGTGCGGTAAGAACCCGCAGCCGGCAGAAACTACCTGCAATGCTCTTTGAAAACTAAAATGGATGAAGGTACGTTCGATTGTCTGCAGAAATATTTTTCAGTAGCGATCCTAATCGCCGACTACCGCTTCAGCGGCTTCCACTGATCGGGCAGCAGTTCTCTTACAGGAGTTTCGGGGATAATCAGGCAAAACTACCGCAAAGCCTTGATGTACGGGGCATTAGCGGTTTGTATGCTGTAAGACCCCACCGGCGTCCACAGCGTATCCGAACGCCGATAGGACTTCAGCCTGGGTCTTACCGGGCACCTCAAGGCGTCGTTCAGGCGTTCGGG
>JAVEVM010000033.1:0-10824 GCA_034005055.1 Desulforhabdus sp.
GATTTCTCACTATGCTACGCTCCGTTCGAAATGACAAAAGAGGCATTCTCGGACAAGCTCCTAGGCAGGTACCGACTTTTGCCGTCAGGCTATATCAAGATACCTTCCGACTGACGTGGGAGGCTCTTGAAATGCGCTCCCACGTAGAAGCATGGGAACGAGGAGACCACACAATTAGCAGAAGAGGGGCATTGGAACGAGGATAATGAGGGCACTTACAGCCTTCGCAGCAGCATCGGAGGGAGCCCCTCACGGCTTATTACCCAAAGGTATGGGAACGAATGCAAGTCAAAAATAGGTGAACTTCAACCGGTCGGCAGCCCTAAGCTTTGCCCGATGAAAAAGGCGAAGTCAGCTCCCGGATGCGCTTGGGTATGGACCAATCGCGCATGAGCAGGCCGGTCTCCCTCGGGACCATGTGCTCCCATGGATCACCCGAAGCCATTTTCCTGCGAATGTCTACGGCACGCAGGCCCTTTTCTTCTACAGACCGCTCCCAGAGAACTTCAGTCTTCAAATTCATGGAACGGAACCAGTGGAGCTTGCGTCTTCCCCATTCATCGTAGATCGTGAGGTAGAAGGTGGCGTCCAGAGGCACGTAGTGCCCGTACAACTCCGGCAGATTGATGGGAAAGGGAACAATGGACAGCTCACTCTGAGAAACCCCTGCTCCGGTAAGCACTTTGCGCACCATGACGTAGCGTTCGTAGTAGGTTAGGGGATTGGAGCAAGGATCGCTTCTGTCGGGAGCGGCAGGATCGTATCGCGTCAGCATGGGATCGGGGTTGGTGATGCCCACAACAATGTGCCGGCATCTTGATTTCCCGGCCAGCACGTATTTGAGATGATCGTTGTGGAAAACCTGGAACCTCCCGTGAATCACTCCCACTTCAGGTTTCATACCTTTTCTCCGCGATCCGCTTCCGGTTGAGTTATATATGATGTCAAGAGTAGGCGCCGTGCGATTACGGCATTGGGGTGGACGGCGAGATAAAGCAGGGCGAGAATCGGGAGCCCTGTCCAGATGAGGCTTCCCCATGCACACAAGATCATCACGGAAGTTCGGGTTCCTTTGCTTGCAAGCGTCGGCTTGCCGAGATCGATTGATAGGTTCTCAGCCCTGGCGCTGGAGTAGCTCACCAGGTTGCTTCCGATGAGAGCGAGCGTCCCGAGCACGAGAATGAGCCAGTTGGGCCAAGAGGAGGGAAGTCGCACCAGGTAAACGACAAGACCGATCATCATGGCCCCATCCGCATACCGGTCCAGCACCGAATCCCAGAATGCTCCCCCTTTGCTCTGCTTGCCGCTTATCCTTGCAAGCTGCCCGTCAACGCCATCAAAAACCTGCGCGCAGGCTGCAATGCATCCGGCAAGCCACCCCCAGCCGAGGGCAAAGACCGTTCCGCCAAGAACCCCGAGGCCTGAGGATAGAAGAGTGATCATCCAGGGCTCGATTCCGCTCCAGGCGAAGAGGTGCGGAGTGATCCTGGCGGAAAGATGCACCTTGATCCACCTGAGAATAAAACGGTCGGACGGCTTTGTCTGCCACATCCCGGCGTGAGCGAGTCGTCTCGCATCAATTTGGTTTATCTTCAGCGGTTTATTCACTTTTAGGCACTTAGTTCTTGTTTGGGAAGAGGAAATTTAGTCAACGTCAATAGTAGATAGTGATTCTTATCCGGGAGTTCAAATAGATTATTCCAATGGCAGGCCAGAATGTCTATGGGAAAAGCGATGCTTAGGCGCTACCTTTCCCCCGCAGAGCTGCCTGGTTGATTTAAATAAAGAATTGTATGCTTGGTCCCGTAAGTTGTGTAATCTACGTTTCTTCCCTGCAAAAGGAAAGCTTTCAACTCTTAGGATTGCTATCCATGAACTGACGGACCACACGCAGAGTTGAAAGCAAGGCGGCTTCCTGGCGAAGTTCCAGAACCCACCAGTCACAGGGAAGAGACGTTAGAAGAGAGAGCCGATCCAGCATATCCTCGAGTCCTTTCGGAGGCAGATGACCGTTATCCCGTTCTTCGTGGTAGATATGGGCGTTGAATATTCTTTCGTGATGTGGGGAAATGAAATCCTCGAAATCGTAGTGCTGAGTCTGGACCGAGGGACTCACCCGCGCATGGCCGATGTCCAGAGTGATACCTGCATTGGACTTTCGGATCAGTTTTTCAAATAACTCAGGCCGGCTCGACCATCCCGATGCAAGATTCTCGAGGCAGACGCACACCCCTAAGTCGGCAGCGCATTTCACCAGCTCCGCAAGGGCCTCCACACTTCGGTCCCAGCATAGCTCATCACTGGAGTCGCGTCCAAGTCCCATATGAATGGTCATGAATCGGCCATTAAGCTTTGCAACCGTACCACACACTCTGCGATAGAGCTCCATTGCCGCATCGGCCTTCGCAGTATCGGCATCGCCGATGTCCACCCCATTGAATGCGCAGTGATACCGAACCTCAAGTGGATGCAGACAAGCTATTTGTCTAAGTAGCAGGGATTCAGCAGCACCGTTTTCAGAAAAATCTTCTGGTTTGAAGGTCCAGTCAATACCTGAGAAACCGTGGGCAATGGCCACTTTTTTCTGTTCAGCCACATCGGGTATGAAATTGCACATTGCAAGCTTTGGTTGACTCATAATTCTTAGCCCGCCCGAGTACTTTGGGAAGTTTTCCTTTGATCAGGCACAAGTGTTCTTTTGCTCCCGCCAGTAGGATTATTAGTCCGAGCGGGCCCATTTGTCGAATTGATAATCTCTATGGTGTTGGCGCAATTGATAGAAGGATGTCAAAAAAAGAATTGCGAAACTCTGGTATAGGCAGGCGAGCTGCTGTTGTCGCTATCGTTGCTACTCGGCGGTTTCAGGTAAATGATTCTGAGCTGCCGCACGCAAATTTCTGCACACGACGTTGACCAGTGCCCATATGCTGTCCAGAGCTTCCAATTGATCGTTGATGGTGGCATTGAAGCGGACATGCAGGGCTGGCTCGAATTCTTCATCTCCGCGCCAGAAAACAAACAACAGGGGAACCCGCGGGAAAGCCCACACCCTGAAACCCAGATCACCCATATCCACGGGCGAGCCGCCAAGCAACTCTGCCGCAGCTCGAAAGATTTCAGGCTTTTCGCCAAAAAGCTCCAATAACGGCTCTATGGGAAATTTGTGGGGGCCGCGGAAAAAAAGCTGCCCTCCGGGTATGTCTTTCTCGCTGATCCACCTTGGCGACAGGGGCTGATTTCGGGCTTCCAACAGGTAATGAAGAAAAACCAGATAAAGCTCAAAGCTCAGTTTATTATGGGGCACGGGCTCCACTGGCTCGATCAGGCGCCTGTGTGGAAAACAAAGAAATTTGCCGTTGAGGAAGGGAACATGATAGGCCTCGGCCTGCGAGTCATAGCGAATCTGGGCATTCACACAGACCTCTTGTGGATCAGCTTCCTGAAGCCTCTCCCAAAGCAGCGGATCGATTTCTGAAGGATCGGAGTAGATCCTTTTCGTTTTTAGATCATGGATCAGCGGCAGGATAACATCGCGGGCCCTGTCGATGGCTTCTTCCGGCACCAGTATCAGCCCCCAGCCTCTTTGCGGCACAAACAGGCCATTATAGGGCGTTTCTTGAAAGGTTCTCAGGATTGCATGGATTTCCTCTTGTTCCAGAGCATCCATGAGGAGGTCGGCCTCAAAACGATCGGCAACCGTGTGAACTGAAACGAATTGTGAGATTTCCTGATTCATGTTTGATATCCATTGGCTTGAAGTCTATCAGCTATTTTCAGATAACTGGAGTGGTCGCGCAGCAATGGAGCGCAGCGTGTGATGGCGGCATCGCGGCGGAACACCCGGGCGGCAAATGCCATGCAGGAGGCGCTGCCACATTCTCCGCAGTTGGTTTTAGGCAGTGCGCGCAGAATGTCAAGTACACCAACTGAGCTGCGTTTTTCAAAAACGGGCTCAATCGCCGCGCGGTTCGTCCGTACATAATGGAGCTTACCGTAATAAAGGCGGCACAGTGATTCAGCATCGTGATGGTCCCTCACATCGGTTATGGTCAGGCGGTCGGGATACAGGGCGATGATATGTCCGGACTCCATGAAGTTGATCACATCGGAGCCATGCACATAGGTACAGCCCGGCAGAACGGCCGCTAAATAAGGGAGCAGCTCTTCGACGGACTCATCGAGATCCATGACCACATTGAAATTTGAAGAATTCGGCATGCAATCTATATTGACCAGATGAAAACGGTAACCTGTTCTTTGGCTGCAATATTCTTTCATAGCAGATGTCTCATGCAGCTTTGTTTTCCTTGAGCAATTCTGAGTAGGCCCATTGGATGTCCTGAAATTTCTGGTTTGCCAGACGCTGGAATTCTTCGCCCAAATGGGAGACCTTGTCCGGGTGGTACCGGTTGGCCTGCAGCCGGTACGCGTGCTTGATCTGCTTCAACGTTGCCGTGCGCTCTATGCACAGAATTTTGTACGGATCTCTTGCCTCTGAGTGGCGGCGATAGTCTGCATGATTGTCATACTCTTCGCGGGATCCAGCTCCCGCCCCTTCCCGATACCAGGCGAAAGGGTCTGATTCATTCGTCGAGGAAGACCCTCCTTTCTTGCGCCACATCCAGTAGCCGAATGCGAGGATCAGAAAATCCTCAATCCAGCCGATTCCCGGGAGCGTGTCGGGGAACAGGTCAAAAGGAAAAATGAAGTAAATGAGCCAAAGAATGAACGGCCAAAACCGAAGCATGAGCTTTCGCCTCGAGCATCAATTGAAAATGAAACGGTTTCGTCAACAACCCGTCGCTCCTTCCTGAAGCAGACGGATCTGCGTCGATCATTTCGAATATTATCGAAACAGCTCGCAAAAACAAGGTCTATTAAAGAGAGATTTGACTTTCCATCATTAACTCTTCATGCTAGACAAACAGGTCGGTCAAACATGTGGAGATCACTCTTTTGGGAGGAGCCCGTGAAAATTCTTGTTACCGGTGGCGCCGGGTATATCGGTTCGCACACGTCCAAACTTCTCAAAAAGGAAGGACATCTGCCAATCGCCTTCGACAATCTTTCGAACGGCTGGATGGAATGGGCGCGTTTTGGACCATTCGTGTTTGGCGATATACGAGATGAAGAAGCTCTTTATCGTGCTCTTACCGGCTTTGAAGTGGATGCGGTGATTCATTTTGCAGCTAAAGCTTATGTAGAAGAATCAACCCGTCTGCCGGAAATGTACTTTGACAATAATGTGGGCGGAACTATTGCGCTCCTCAAAGCAATGAAGCGCGCGGGTACCAAGCGCCTGGTTTTTTCCAGTTCCTGCGCAATCTATGGGGATGCTCAAACGGAAACCATTGACGAAAACCATCCGAAAAATCCCAAAAACCCTTACGGCCTTTCAAAATGGCAATGCGAGCAGGTCATTCACGATGTGGCGCCGGTGGCTGGAATCCGTTACGCGGCGCTACGTTATTTTAACGTTGTGGGAAACGATCCGGACGGCGAAATATACGAAAGGCACGAGCCGGAAACTCATGTGCTGCCGAATCTTATGCGAACGGCTAGGTCAGGCGCGCCCTTTTCATTGTTCGGAACCGACCATGACACGCCGGACGGCACCGCAATTCGCGATTATGTCTACGTGATGGATCTGGCAAAAGCTCACATTGAAGCCCTGAAGATCATTGAATCCAACCTGCACCATATTTCCAATGTGGGCAGAGGGGTTGGAGTATCAGTTCGTGAGTTGGTGCGAATGGTTGAAGCTGCGATTGGGGTTGGAGTGAATGTGCAGGAGCATCCGATCCGGCCTGGAGACCCGCCTCGGCTGGTGGCCGATAACAGCTTCCTGCAAACCTGGTTCAGACACGATTTCAGTCCTTTGGAGCAGGTGGTCAAAGAGCTTGCAGCCTCCAAGGTTTGAGGAGCGACATGAATTCACTTTGATTTTCGGGTGGTCCAGCCATAGTCTTGTACACTGGAGGGCATAAACAGAGTATGAGATGTGGGAATGGCTCTTTACCTGAAATCAGTTCCAGCGAGAGATAAAGAAAAGGAGATCGAAAGTGAAATACATGCAAAGTAGTCTGGCGGTAATCGTAGTGTTGGTCGTTGCTGTCGTCTGGCTTGCACCCGCCGGTTCCAATGCTAGCCAGTGCCCGTCGCCCGAAAAGATTTCGGAGGCATTTGTCAAGGTGTTCAAACGGGACACGAAGATCCTCAGAGTACAGGAGAGCGTTGTTCCCGGGTTGTGTGAAGTTGCGCTGAGTATGAACAGTAGAAACAGCATCGTCTATGTAGATCCCGATGTTAAGTATTTTGTAGCCGGTCAGATCATTAGTGTCGAAGAGGGAAAGAGCCTCACCCAGGAAGCAATGCAGGATCTCAATCGGCTGACCCAGGAAGAAATGAAAACGCTGGATTCCCTCACCGCCTTCACAGAGGGCAAGTCCGGCAAGAGCTTTTATTATGTGACGGACCCACAATGCCCTTACTGCAAAAAAGGCGAGGAGGTTTTGAAAAAGCTCATCGATGAAGGAAAAATCATGGTCAAGTTCCTGTTTTTCCCGTTGCCCATGCATCAAGGGGCGGACCAGCAATCTGCGGCCATCATCTGCGACAACAAAGGACTTAAAGGATTGGAGGAAAACTACAAATCCGACAATCAATGTCCAGAAGGTGTGAAGAAGGTTCAAGACACCATAGCTTTCTTGAAAGGCAAGGGAATGACCGGGACTCCCATCTATATTTTCCCCGACGGTAGCTATCGACCGGGCTTTCTGCAGGAGGATGCACTTCTCAAAGCGCTGGGAATGGAGCCGCCAAAACCTGCTTCCGGAGAGCTGAAAAAACCTGCACAACCTCCCGTCCAAGAGGAGAGTAAGAAGCCCGAAGTGCCAGTTGAAGGGAAAGATAAAAAAGCTGATCAACCGGCTCCAAAGCAAAAGCAGGAATAATTCGGCCAACTGAGAGTACTCTTCCGTGTCAGATCATGTGATCTCATTTTCCGGCGTCAATATCCTCGTGGTTGGCGACGTCATGCTCGACCATTATCTGTGGGGTCAGGTTGCCAAAATATCACCCGAAGCCCCGGTTCCGGTCGTTCGTGTGAAAGAGAAGAATTCGGTACTGGGAGGTGCGGCCAATGTTGCTGCCAATCTTGCCGGGCTTGGCTGTGAAGTGGCTTTGCTGGGCGCCAAAGGAGACGATGAGGCGGGCAGGATTCTCTCTGAGCAACTCCGGTGCATCGGCATAAAAGACGCTCTTATTCAGGAAAACAAAAGGCCCACCACCACCAAGACTCGAGTGCTCGCTCAGGGGCAGCAGCTTGTCCGATTGGATGAAGAAGAGGTTGGAGCTATTTCGGATCAGGCAACTGGCGAGCTACTTGGCCGGTACCTGCAATTGCTTGCCGGCAAGAATGCTGTAATACTGTCCGATTATGGCAAAGGTGTGCTGACCGGTGAAATCTGCCGGCAGATGATTGCCGACTGTCGCAAACGCAATATACCCGTTCTTGTGGACCCCAAGGGAAGAGACTGGGAGCGTTACCTGGGGGCGACCTGCATCACTCCTAATGAGGCCGAGCTGAAGTCGGTGGCCGATGAGCTCATAGGCGGCGACAACGATCTGTTGCAGGAGGCTCGCAAGATCCGCGGCAAATATCAATTGGACTATCTGCTTGTGACCCGAGGCGCAAAGGGAATGGTCCTAATCGATAGCCAATCGGGAGCAAAAATAATCGCTGCAAAGCCGCAGGAAGTATTCGATGTTTCCGGCGCCGGTGATACGGTCATAGCTGTGCTCGCGGCCGGTGTAGCGGCCGGTATGGAATGGAGCAGGGCGGCTGGAATTGCAAATGCAGCCGCCGGTGTTGTGGTTGGAAAAATCGGCACCCACGCCATCAGGAGCGACGAATTGCAGGTGGCGATGCGTCTGGACGGAGTTGGATCCTTTCATAAAATTTACGACCTTGCCGACGCTAAACTACAAGTAGATTCCTGGCGGGCTATTGGCCAGCGAGTCGTTTTCACCAATGGCTGCTTCGACCTTTTGCATGCCGGACACATCAAGCTTCTGCACTCCGCCGCAAAGCAGGGTGACAGATTGGTAGTGGGATTGAATTCCGATGCTTCGGTAGGCCGTCTAAAGGGCAAGGATCGGCCTATTTTAAACCAGCAGGATCGAGCCGCCATTCTGGCCGCTCTGGAATATGTCGATATGGTTGTGATTTTTCATGAAGACACTCCGTTGAATCTGATCGAATCGCTGCGGCCTAATGTGCTGGTAAAAGGGGCTGACTACAGCAAAGAGAAGGTGGTTGGCTATCAGTTGGTGGAAAGCTGGGGCGGAAAGGTTGTTCTGGTTCCTTTGGCGACGGGATCAAGTACTACCCGCATAGTGAAATCGATTCAAAAGAATTCCCACCGATAAGTAAATCCAATTTTCGTTATTTGCGGCAGGTCATGCCGCCTCTGCGAAGCTATAGGTTTGACGTACTCGTTGCGCGTGGTCTCAGTCCAATTTCTTTCGTCCGGATTTGTCCCTGCTTCGACAGCGTATTCGGCTGCCAAAAATCTCCAGCTGACCTCTTTATTGGACGGATTTAGCCAACAGATTGAGATAGTTCTTTATGGTCGGAAGATTCCTGTAGAATCGGTGACTGTCCAGTTCCTGATAGAGTCGATCTGAAGGGTAGGGCAGCCGGAAAAGAGTGATTGTTTGAAGGCTTCTGTCGAACAGCACAGAGTTGCACACCGCGATACCGTCGCGATAAGGACCTCCGACGCTGCCCGCCTTAACCCAGTACTTGGCGTGAGGCATGATCTTGACCGTAAACGGTCTTAAATCTTTAGGCTGATGGACAATTATATCCTCGAACTTGGGAGGCCTGTCGCTTTCCGGCAGCTCAAAAACAGCAGAAACGTGATCATGACCGCTAAAAATAATCCTCTTGGTATACGCACGCCAGCTTTCCAGGCACTGCACAATAGCCGTTTTGTCCAGATAATTGAACGACTCAATGTTTATTTCCCGGCCTCGCTCGGGAAGATGAAAAGGACTGTGGTGTGCCAACACAAAATCGCTCTCTTCGAGAATTAGAGGAAGACTGCTCAGGTAGTCGAATGCACCCGGTACCATGGAAAGCAGACCCGCATTGTAAGCGCTCGCTTGCATGCGATCAAGCTGCTCGGGATGGTCAATGATAAGACCGGCTACCATTAAATCGTGATTCCCGGCAACTGTTGGGACATTCAGTGATCGCATCTGCTGCAGAGTGCGGTTCCCGAAAGGCAGCCACCCGACCAGGTCGCCCAGGCAATAAATGCCATCTGGCTTTATTTCATCCAGGTGTTTGAAACATCTTTCGAGCGCATATTCATTGCCGTGGATATCTCCAAAAAAATAATACCGCATGAGAAGCTCCTTTCAGCATCTACTTCAAATAGTGCTTGATTTTCCATGCTAGGCCGTTTGAGACCGCCATGATCGCTCCGTGCATATCGGTACGATGGATGCTAATATTTCGCCGGCGGCACTCGGCCAATACTTTTTCAGCTGGAAGACCAAACCAGTTGTCGTTCCCACAGGAGAAGACCAGGTGGTTGGGCTGCAACCAGTCCAGCAGGAATTTGCTGTTGGATCCGGCACTGCCGTGATGCGCGGAAATAAGCAGCATGTTCTTTGGTACCGGCCGGTTTTTGAAGACCAAGCGCTCGACCGAAGAATCAATATCTCCCGGAATTATGACACTGGTTTCACCGAATTCAATCTGCACTACCAGTGAGATATTGTTAAGATTTTTTTTGTCCCAGTTTTGCCTCATATAATCTGGCGACGGATGAAGAACCTGCACTTTGCATGGACCGAGCGCATTTGGCAATAGGTGCTGCGGAGCCCGCCGACATTCAATTTGCGCCGTTCGATGATGGAATAAAGCTTATTGATATCATCTTTGTTCTGCTCGTTGCTGAAGCCGGTTTCGCAGAAATGGTCCACCTTAAAACGGTACAAAATGAAGTGAAGCCCGTTCCGATGATCGGGATGATCATGCGAGAGCACAACGTAATCCAATTTGCTTATGCCGGAGTGCCAGAGGAAAGGCGCCACTACGTGGCGTCCGATGTCAAAGGAGTCATCGAAGAAGCCGCCGCCGTCTATCAGCATGGTCTCACCGGTTGGAAAGCGCACCAGGGTGGAGCTGCCCTGTCCCACATCAATGGCTGTAACATGCAGCAACCGGTCTTTTCTGACGGCTTCGGAGAGAGTGGTCAAAAGAGCATACCCCCCGACCAAAAGGGTCAGTGCGCCCAAGGCTGCAGACTTTTGTCGCCATTTCCAGGAACAGAGCAACAGTGCAAGGGCACCATAAAACCCGATCAGGTAGAGCGGCGATACCGGGCCGACCCAGACATGGACCCATGACAGCTCGCTGAACCACACGATGATGGACTGACCACAAGCGACCAGCCGACCGCCCACGCTCAACAGCACCGCCGCCAATGATTCGTTCAATGCAAAAGCCACCAGTGTGGCTAGCCCGATCGGCAGGACCAGCAGACCTATCAACGGCACCAAAAGAGTATTGGCAATCAATGCTGATATTGAGACGGCGTTAAAGTGATAGGCGGTCAAAGGAAAGACCGTCATGGTAGCTGCGGTCGACAGCAAAAAAGCATTCAGAAAGGGCTGCAAGAGTTTACGAAGATGTAGCCGGCCATCATGCTTTGGAGGGAACATGCGCGTTTGGATGGATTGAATGCGGGGAAAGAACAAAATAATGCCGATCAAGGCCGCAAAGGATAGCTGAAACGAAACCTGCCACAG